>JBBSVS010000337.1:0-1806 GCA_038046665.1 Thermoplasmatota archaeon | reverse complement strand
TCCCGAGGAAGTTACACTACCGCGACCGCGCGGCGGCCGCCGGGGTCCGCACCGTCCTGGGGGGCTATCGCAGTTCCTACATGGCCTCGGGGCCTCTCTTGAACGACGGACCGCGGTGTGGCTCGAGGGATTCCATCAAGACGATCGATTTCAAGAAGGAATTCGGGAAGCTGTATTTCCCCTCGGCCAAGGAAATCACACCCGTCGACGTTCCCCCGATGAACTTCGCAAGGGTACAGGTCGCGGGGAACGCCAACGCGACTCCGGCGTTCCGGGAAGTCATTGAGGCCCTCTACGGCGTCATCCTGTCCCTGACGGTTCTCTTCTTGGTCCTGACGATCCCGAAGACGAAGGCCTCCGTCACCGCCTCAACCCGCGAGCCGATGGACCCAGGCTTCTGATCGGCTTCAGCGGCGCCGGTGAGCCGCTCTCTCCGCGGCCTCGCGGAGAGCCCGCAGGTTCTCCTTCACGTGGTCTGGGAAGATCCCGCTGCCGGAGACGAGGATGTCTGCCCCCGCCTCCGCGACGAGGGGCGCGGTGTCCAGATTGATGCCGCCGTCCACTTGGAGGGCGCACGCCAGCCGCTCCTTGTCGATGTAGGCGCGGGCCTCGCGGATCTTCGGGAGCACGTCTTGGCGGAAGGCCTGGCCCGCGAAGCCCGGGTGGACCGTCATGACGAGGAGCAGGTCCACGTCAGGCAGATAGTGCGCGGCTTGGTCGAAGGGCGTGGCGGGGTTCAGGACGAGTCCCGGGCTCACGCCGACGTCGCGGATCGCTTTGACCGTCGCGCGCACGTCATGATCGCTCTCCACGTGGACCGTCAGGTCATCGACGCCCGCGTCGGCGAAGGCCTTGACGAAATCCTGCGGCTGGGTGACCATGAGATGCGCGTCGAAGGGAACCTTCGTGATCGAGCGGATGGCCTTGACGATGGCAGGCCCCATCGTGAGGTTCGGCACGAAGTGGCCGTCCATGATGTCGATGTGGAGCAGGTCCGCTCCCGCCTCCGCAGCTTCCTTCACCTGCTCGCCGAGGCGGTCGAAGCGGGCCGACAGGATGGACGGGGCGATTTTGATGGCCATCAAGCGGCCGAAAGGACGCGGGCGCAATAAGGGTTCCTCCTACCGACGCACGGCTGGACCGCCCTACTTTCCGAACGTGAACCGCGTCCTCACCAAAGCCCTTAAGTCTCACGCGCTTTCTCCCCGCCCGTCCCGGGCTAGCGAGGGTGGGAGGCGCCCATGGCCGAGGTCACCGAGCAAACCATTGCGAATCTGAAGAGGCACGCGACGATCCTCCGCCGCCACATCATCCGCATGACCCACAACGTGCAGAGCGGCCACCCGGGCGGCTCGATGTCCGCCTGTGACCTCGTCACCGCGCTCTACTTCCACTTGCTCCGCGTGGACCCGCAGAATCCCACGTGGCCGGACCGGGACCGCTTCGTCCTGAGCAAGGGCCACGCCTGCCCCGTGTGGTACGCCGCCCTGGCGGAGCGGGGCTTCTTCCCTGTGGAGGAGCTTATGACCTTCCGCAAGATCAACAGCCGCCTCCAGGGTCACCCGGAGGTCGGCACCACGCCCGGAGTCGAGAACGCGGCGGGGGCGGAGGGCCAGGGTCTCTCCTTCTCCGTCGGCCTCGCCCTTTCCGCCCGCATGGACCACAAAGCCTGGCGGGTCTACTGCATCATGGGCGACGGCGAGCAGGACGTCGGGCAGACGTGGGAGGCCGCCATGGCCGGCGCGAAGTTCGGCTTGGACAACCTCACAGCGTTCGTGGACCGGAATGGCATACAACAGGAGGGCC
>JBBSVS010000336.1:0-4991 GCA_038046665.1 Thermoplasmatota archaeon | reverse complement strand
CATTTGTCGGACAGGAGTGGCCCGGTCCACGACAATCCTGAATCCCGCAGATTTCAGACGGGCGCAGAAGTCGGTGTCCTCGTGACACCCAGGCCAGAACAAAGGGTCGAACCCACCAATCTGCCGTACTGCGTGACCGCGGATCCCGATGGAGGCGGAACTCACCAGATCGGCATCGATTGACCCCTGCCGCGCTGTTTTGGCGCGCTCGCCCCACCATCGATTCCAGACTTCGGGGAAGGCCTGAGAGGCTGGCCGCCGTTCGAATTGTGGACTCAGCGGAACCCCGTCTTCCCGCGTCGGCAGACCACTCGCGAGGCCCACGCGCCCGTCCGCGTCCAGAATCTGCGTAAGCGCGGCGAGCTCGCCTCCCTGGAGAATGACATCATCGTCGAAGAAGAAATACGTCCGTGCGCGCGGCCGCTTGTCCAACACCGCGTTTCTCGCAGCACTTGGACCACAACCCGGAGGCGCCACAATTACACGGGAAGCCCCGACGTTCTTCGTGAGCCATGTCCTGGTTTCATCCGAGCCCGGGCTCAACACGACGAACAACTCCGCTTGAGCGTCTGCCGACTGCCCAAGAAGAGAGATCACAACGGGTCGGAGGGCCGGAGAAAAGCCATGGGTGAGCACGACTACGACCGTGCCCAGTTCGTCTCCGTCTTCCGACGACGGTCCGCGCTCGTTGGCGGATATGACAACCGGACTCATACGATGGTCGTCCGCTGAATCTCCAGGTCCGAGGTGACCGTGTGCACGATCCCGCGGGGCATCGGCTCCGCCTTCATCGCGAGGATCGGCTCCGATGTGGTGACGACCATCTCGCCGAAGTGGTCCTGGTAGAGCGTGTAGTACTGGCCGTTCTCCTCGAAGTCGCGGTAGGCATGCAGGGCGGAGCCATCGGAGAGCATGAGGTTCAAGCCCTTGAACCCGTCGAACTCGTCGATGACCTTCTGCCGCGCGATCCCGATGGCCCTCGCGACGGCCGCATGGTCCCGCCCCTCGATGGCATCCAAGATCAGATGGAACAGGACCTGCGAGTCGATGCGATCCGGGTCTTTCACCTCGTTCTTCAGGGAGCCGTTGTGCTGGAAGGCCCACGTCACGCCGTCCCGTTCCTCGACGAAGGGATGGGACCACATCTGCGCGACGCGGGCTTTGCTCGAGGCCCGCCGCAGGTGCCCCAGGACGATGAGGGACTGACCTGCGGACCGCTCGATGTTGAGCTTCGCAATCTTCCACGCGCAGCCGTAGTACTTGGACGCATCCGCGGCCGAGCCCACGTCCCGCATGTGGAACTTGAGCTGCCCGTTCTGGAAGCAGGCGAGCCCCCACCCGTCCTTGTGGCCCCGTTCGTCCGGCGCGCCGATGGGGCACATGCCCTGGGTGGCCAGGTCCGCGAACTCCTCGAAGAGGTCGTAGTACACGGGCCCTTGGCTCACGACGCCCATCATCCGGCACATGCGGCCGACCAAGGAGGCGGCGGTAGATAAGCCTCGCGTGCCCGCGAGATCAGGCGCTGCCCCAGACGAAGGGGAGCGGGTGCAGCCGGGCGCGCAGGTCCCAGCCGTGGTGATCGATGAACAGGACGTCCGTGTTCCGGACGTCATCCACGCGCAGGAGGGCGAGGCCGATGACCCAGCCCTTCGTCGGGGACCAGGCGCCGCTCGTGACGAATCCGACGTCCTTCCCTTCCTTGCGCACGAAGTCCCTCCGCGAGGGCGGCACGTCCCCGTCGATGCGCAGGCCGAGGAGCTTGCGGTTCATGTGCCCGACGTAGGTGCCGCGGGCCACGACCTCCTGCCCGGTGTAGCAGCCCTTCGTGAAGCTGATCGCGCCTTCCGGCACGACCTCGAGGGCGAGGGTCTCCCCGCTCATGTCCGCGCCGAAACGCGGCATGCCGGCCTCGAGGCGCAGCACGTCGAAGGCGTCCCGGCCGAACGGCGGCACGTTCGCGCGGTCGAGGACGGCCCATACGTTCTCCAGGCCCACGCCGGGCCCCCAGATCGCGTATCCCGTCTCGCCCACGGTGCGCACGCGCACCGCATAGCCCGTGCGGCGGCGGTCCAGCGGGAAGGACTTGACGGCGTCGAGGGAGAGCCCGCGCACGTCCACGCCCAGCGTCGCGGAGACGACGTCGGGGGCGCGCGGCCCGTGGACCTCGATGTGGCCGCAGGCGCCCAGGTCCTCCAGGGTCACGTCGTCGCTCACGAGCATCTTGCGGAAGTAGGCGAGAAGGGAGTCTTTCTGGGCCGCCTCGATGTCGAGGACGAACGCGTCATCGAGGGCGAGGACCCGCAGGTCCCCGAGGACGCGGCTCTTGTCGTTCAGGACGAGGGCGTACGCCGACGTGTTGGGCGTCAGGAGCTTGACGTCCGCGGTGACGAGCCCGTCGAGGAACGTCACGCGGTCCGCGCCCGTAACGCGGACCTTCGCGCGGTCGCTGAAGTCGATCATGCCGACATCCCGCCGCACGGCGAGGACCTCGGAGTCGAGGGGGCCGTAATTGGAGGGCACTTCCCAGCCCGCCTCGGGGCGGAAGAGCGCGCCGCGGACTTCGTGGTAGGAACGGAGGAGCAGCTCGGACATGGTCGGAGACGTGGGATGCGCAGGCCCCATTTGACCTTTGCGCGCTCCCGCCCGCCAGCCGCTCGTCCGGGACACCGCGACACAAGCTTCATATGGGCCCGGACCATCATTTCGGCCCGATGGCTCCGGAGCTGCGCGAGGGACAGATCTCCCTGTTCGCGAAGCGGATCATGCGGAAGCCGCGGACCCTCCACTGCCCCTACTGCGACGGCAAGGTCCTCTTCACCCGCAACGAGGAGCATCTGGACGAGAAGAACTGTCCCCATTGCGGGATGAAGGTCTCCCGCCGCGACTGGCCCTCCCAGGACAAGATGTACGATCCCCTGCCGATCCTGCGGTCCAAGCCCGGTGAGCCGGAGAAGAAGGACGAGAAGAAGGGCGGCGCCTAGTCCGAGCCGAAGACGGCCCCGCAGGACAGGCAGTCGTGCCAGTTCTGCCCGACGGGGGCGCCGCATTCCCCGCATTCCCCGCCCACCGCGGTCTGGGGTGCCTTGACGACGACCAGGTCCGTTGCGGCGAGCTTGTCCCACTTCGGGTCCCGCACGAGCATGAAGGCGAACTCGTCGGACCAGGTCTCGAGCTCGAGGAAGACGATCTTCCGGGACGCGGTCAGTTCGTTGATCCCCCGGATGAAGTCCCGCGCGTCCTTGAAGCGCACGACCTTGTCCTGTCCGTCGAGGTTCAGGCGGGCCTTGCGCAGGCTCAGCTCCTCGTCGAGCCACGTGAGGTCGCTCATCCTGATCGTCAGCTTGAAGGAGCTCAGGCGGGGGTTGATCTCGTCGAGGAGCCTCTCCGGGGCGAAGTCCGCGGGCGCCCGGAACCCGAGCCAGTCCACGAGGAGCCTCGTCGTCGCGCGGTACGGGGCGTTCTTGTAGGCCTCGACGAACGCAGCCGTGCCGGCCGGGTACGCACCCACGCGCTTGGTGAAGACGCCTTTCGTGGCGGGGATCGTGAGCCCGAGGTTGACGAGACCCGCATGGACCTCGGAGACGGCGGCATCGAGGGTGGCGGACTCCGCGGCGGGCTTCTCCTTCTGTGCCTCCTCCCGGCCCTCCGCCACCTTCTCCTGGGGGGCCACCTCGAGGACCTTCTCTTCCTTCTCCGGCTTCTCCGCCTCACCCTTCTCCTTCTCGGACTTGTCCCGCTTCCAGAACTTGAAGGGCATCGGCCGCGCATACCCTAAACGATGATAATAAGAGTTTGGTCTCGTGTGAGCGTTCCGAGAACGAGACTTGGAAGGACGGTTCTCCTCGCTCTCCGACATGGCATGGTCCCCAACGGTCGACGCGCCGACCGTGCGTCCTAAGTACTCGGGCCGCGTGAAGATGGCTCACCGCCGATCCCATGAGCGACCCGCCGAAAGTCCTCACGTCGCGCCGGCTGCGGGACGAGTGGCCGCCGATCTCGGAAGACGAGGTGGAGCTGAAGTCGGGCTCCCGCAAGAAATGGATCCGCCTGCACTTCGGCACGTCCGCGGCGGTCCTCCCCCTCACGAAGGACCGCGAGGTGGTCCTCACGCGAGAGTATCGCCACGGGCTCGGCCGGGTCGCGATCGCGCTGCCCGGAGGCGGCTGCGAGGGCGCAGAGACGCCGGAGGCCTGCGCGGCGCGCGAACTCCTCGAGGAGACGGGGCTGAAGCCGGGGCGGCTCCTCCACCTCTATTCGGGGAACAGCCTCACGGGATACTTGGAGGGCACCCTCCACCTGTTCTTCGCCGACGCATGCACATGGACCGGGACGGTCCCGGACCCGGACGAGGTCGAATCCCTCGAGCGCCTCACGCCCCTGCGGGCCCTCGATCTGGCGAGACGCGGGGAGTTCGAGTCCACGATCGTGGAGCTCGCGATCCTCCTCGCGGACCACCGCGGGTGGCTCATTTCCTGAACAGCACATTCGGAACCGTTATCTCGGGTCGCTCCTTCCGGCGGACGTGGATTCCGCCCGCGCGGGCGTCGCCGCCCGCGTCCGCCGGTACTATGCATTCCAGATGCTCGTGGCCTTCCAGCTCTGGAGCCCCTTCTGGAGCCTCTGGCTCTTCGACCGGTTGAAGTACGACTTCTTCCAGGCCACCCTGGTGGACGTGGTCTTCTGGATCGTCAGCCTCCTTGTGGCCATGCCCGCGGGGGCCATCGCGGACCGCTACGGGCGGAAGCGGGCCCTCCTCATCGGTGTGGCCCTGTGGATCGCCGGGATCGTCCTCTTCGGCCTCGCCACGACCTTCGGCACATTCGCTCTCGCGAACGCGGTGTGGGGCTTCGGCGCGGGATTCCTGTGGGGCACCGGATCCGCGTACCTCTACGACACGCTTATGGAAGTGCGACTCGAGGCCCGCTATCCCGCGATGAGCAGCCGCGTCGCGATGTTCTCCTTCCTGGGGACCGCGATGGCCGCGGCGATCG
>JBBSVS010000335.1:0-3726 GCA_038046665.1 Thermoplasmatota archaeon | reverse complement strand
TTCTCGCGCAGGATGTCCAGGTGGTGCCGGACGGTCTTGTAGTCCAGCCCGAGGAACTCCGCAAGATCGTTCGCGTTGTGCGGGCGATTCCGGAGGGACCAGAGGATGCGAGCGCGGTTGATCCCTCCCCGAGTGCCGGCGATGAGGTACCAGAGACGCCGGTCCAGGGACGATCCCCCACAACCCTTCGGCACAGCATGACCCTGCGGTGCGATCATCGGGACCCCTTATCGCATAACCTACTAATATTACTATCGCAATAGTCATTCGGTTGTCCGAAAACGAGCGGAGCTCGTTGGTCGTCCGAAAGGCCCGCGGCTGGTTCCTGGAGTTCCGCATGATCCCGGTGCTCCTGTGGTCCTTCACCTCCGTCGGCCTGGGCACCGCCCTCGTCTTCGCGGAACATGGGGCCTTCGATCCCACGCTCCTGGCGGTCGCCCTGGCCCTCGCCGGGCTCGTGCAGGGCTGGGTCACCCACGCGGTCAACGAGATCTACGACTGGCGGAGCGGGACGGACCGGCACGGCCGGCCCCGGGCGCTCTCGGGTGGGAGCAAGGTACGGAACCTCCGCCTCTTGGAGGAGCGCGACCTCTGGGCGATTTTCTGGGCGGCGAGTGCGGCCGTCGCCGGCCTCTCCATGTATGTGCTCGTCTTCCGGGCGGCGTGGCTCGTCCTGCTGATCGTCATCGGATACGCGCTCGGGGTTGCCTACACCCTCCCCCCGCCCGCCACGGCCTACCGCCCCTTCGTGAGCGAATGGTTCGGCGGCTTCCCGGGCGTCCTCCTCGCGGGCCTCGGGGCATACGGCATCCAGGCGCTCAACCCAGTCCTGGGTAGCGGTGGCGGCCCTCTCCGCCCACGCCCTCGTGTGCACCGCGATGCTGGACATGCACCACTACATCGACGCGCCCGCGGACGCGGCGGCGACGCCGCCGAAGCGGACCACCGTCGTCTTCCTTGGGCCCGCGGGCGCGCGGGCGTATGCGACGCTCCTGGCCACCGGTGGTGCCACAATCTATGAGACCCTCCCGCTGCTGGTCCATCCCGCCTTCACCTTGGGAGCGATCCTCACGCTGCCCTCGCTCGTCGCCCACGCCCGAGGCCGACCGTGGGACCTGATGTCGGTGACCCGCAACGAACTGCGGGTGATCCAGTTCGGCATCGCGGCGGGGCTCGCGGTCGCCGTGGTCCTGGCCCCGTTCCTGTGCCGCTCATACCTTTGGCGGCCCTGAGTTATGTCACCCACCTCGTCGTCGAGGCCCCTCCTGCGGAGCTCAGCCGGGCCTGGCTCCCCGGGCCGCGTCGTCGCGCGGAAGACGCAAATAGCGCGGGTCCCCTCTCCGAGCCGTGAAGCGCGTCGGATTCCTCGTCAATCCGATTGCGGGGATGGGAGGGCGCCTCGGACTCAAGGGGACGGACGGCCTCGCCGAGCAGGCGCAGGCCGCAGGCGCAGAGCCCGTGGCGCCGAGACGGGCGGACCGATTCCTCGAACATTTCCGCGATCTCCGGAGGCTCGAGGCGGCCCTCGACGTTCAATGGCTCACCTGCTCCGGGCCGATGGGCGGCGAGGCGCTGCGCCGAGCGCAGGAGCCAGCCAACCGAATCGAGGTCCTCTATGAAGACCGCCCGCCCACAAGGGCATCGGACACGCGCGCCGCAGTCGAGGCGTTCACGAAAGCCCATGCGGATCTGGTCGTCTTCTGCGGCGGCGACGGGACCGCGCGGGACGTGGCGGACGCGGCGGGCGACGCGGTTCCAATCCTGGGCATCCCCTCCGGGGTGAAGATGCACTCGGCCGTGTTCGCCGTCGACCCTGCAGCGGCCTCGGAGATCCTCGCCGCCTTCCTCCGGGGGCAGCTCCGCGTGGGCGAGGCGGAAATCCTCGACCTAGACGAGGAAGCCTACCGCCGGGGCGAGTGGAAGGTCCGGCTCTACCTCACCGCGAAGACCCTCGTCGAGCCACACCTGGTCCAAGCGGGGAAGATGATGTTCGCGGAGGTCAGCGAGGCCGCCGTGCGAGGGGAGCTCGTCGAGCACTTCCGGGAGCTCTTCGAGGAGGAGCCCGACACCTTGTTCCTCCTGGGTCCCGGCTCCACGCTGGAATCGATCGCTCATGGACTGAGCCTGGAGAAGACGCTCCTGGGAATCGACGCGATCCTCGGCGGGAAGACGATCGCGAAGGACCTGACCGAGAAGGGCCTCCTGGCCCTCCTAGACCGTCATCCGAGGGCTACGCTGGTCGTGAGCCCGATCGGCGCGCAAGGATTCATCCTGGGACGCGGCAACCTCCAGATCAGCCCGGCAGTTCTTCGCCGAATCGGGACGCGGAACCTCACCGTCGTGGCCACCCCCGCCAAGCTCGCGGCCACGCCGGTCCTGCGCGTAGACAGCGGGGACGAGTCACTCGACGCGGAAATCCGCAGGAAGGAATACCTCTTCGTCCTCATCGGGTACCGGACGACGAAACTCCATCCAATACAAAGTTGAAATACCTCCTAGCCGCGTCCGGCAGGACAGGCTCCGAGGTGCCCCATGGCCGACACGATGAAGGCGGCGGTGAAAGTCCGCGCAGCTCCCGGCGCGACCCAGGTCAAGAAGGTGCCCCACCCGAAGATCGGGCCCACGGAGGCCCTCGTCCGGGTGAAGATCGCCTCAATCTGCGGCACGGACCTTCACATCTTCGACTGGGACGAGTGGTCCCAGCACCGCATCCATCCGCCCCTGATCCAGGGGCACGAGATGGCGGGGGAGGTGGAGCAGGTGGGCGCGGAAGTCACCTCCGTGGCCAAGGGCGACTACGTCTCCTTCGAGGGCCACATCGCCTGCGGCCACTGCTACGAATGCCGCACAGGCCAGGCTCACGTGTGCCGCAACCTCCGGATCCTGGGCATCGACCGCGACGGGGCCTTCGCGGATTACGTGAGCGTGCCCGCCTCGAACCTGGTGGAGAACGACACCTCCCTCCCGCTGGAGGTCGCCACGATCCAGGATCCCCTGGGCAACGCGGTGCAGGTCGTGATGAACGCGAACGTGCCCGGTAAGTCGATCGCAATCTTCGGACTCGGACCGATCGGCCTGATGGCGGCGGCCCTGACGAAGGCCCTCTCCGCGTCCCAGGTCATCGCGGTAGAGTACCGCAACGAGCTACGCAAGGGCTTGGCGAAGCAGCTCGGGGCCGATGTCGTCCTGGAGTCGGACGGGACCACGGTGGACCGAATCCTCGAGCTCACGAACGGCGAGGGCGTGAACGAGGTCCTTGAATTCAGCGGGGCAGCGCCCGCGCTGCAGCAGGCGCTCAAGGTTGTGCGCCCCGGTGGCGGCGTGCATCTCCTCGGTCTGTACTCGAACTCCGTGTCGGTGAACCTGAGCGACGACGTGATCATGCGCGGCGTCACGCTCTACGGGATCACGGGCCGGCGGATGTTCCGTACGTGGTACGAGATGGGCGGCATCCTGAAGTCCGGGAACGTGGACCTCAAACCCCTCGTCACGCACCGCTTCCCCCTGGACGAGTACGAGAAAGCCCTGGAAGTCGTGCGCTCGAGGCAGTGCGGAAAGGTCGTCTTCGAGATGGAGGCGTGAGGATGAAGCGAGATCCGACGGCATTCCTGCGACAGGAGTACGAGGCCCTCGTGGCCCAGTCCCTCGACTGGAAGATCCACGTGCTCCAGGGACCCTCCGCCCCGCGGAGCCGGGTGGACGGGAAGGAGGTGGTCATGCTCTGCT
>JBBSVS010000334.1:0-1371 GCA_038046665.1 Thermoplasmatota archaeon | reverse complement strand
ATCCAGTGGCCGTCGGGCATCTTCGTCGCACTCCACGTCATGCCCCACGTAGTGATGAGGTCCGCGTACTCCGCGGCACAGAGGTCGAAGTCGCTCGTCTTGTTCCCCGTGACCATGGGGTGCCCGGGCGGCAGGTCCGTGTGCCAGGCATAGGAGTCCCACGTTCTCGGACCCTTCGCCTGGTCCGGCGTCACCCCTCGGATCTGCGCGTCCATGAGGGCGAGGAGGTTCGCGAGGCGGTACAGGCCCGTGAAGCGGAGGGTGCTGAGCCAGGCCATGCTCGCGCGGAACTTGAGGGTCTGGATCCCCGCGCCGCCCATCGCGGTGAGCATCTCGGGCTCGTAGCCCTGGCCGAGGAGGAGGTTCGCCCCCGCCGCGCCGTCGTACGTCTCCGCGGTCCTCTTGAGGACGGCGGCGACCATCGCGAAGGCCTCGTCCCAGGGGACCCGCTCCCACGTGTCCTTCCCGCGGTTCGTGAAATACCGCCTGAGGGGCAGGCCGTCCGCCTCCCGCGGCATCCCGGCGTCGAACCAGTCCTTGAAGCCCGTCCGGACCAGCGCGCCCTTGACCCGCCGGTCCGAGTAGTACCGGCGGAGGTACGTGTGGCCGTTCGGGCAGATCCGCGGGTCCCAGCGGGCGGAGGCCTTGTTCCCGTAGAGGTCCGTCGCCTGGCCGTAGCCGAAGGAGGGGTCGATGAACTTGACGACGCCGTTCTTCACCCGGGCCAGGAGGAGGCAGCCGTGGGTGTCGTTCGGGGCGCAGAGGAAGACGAAGGAGGAGTCCCAGGCGTACAGGTCGCGGTAGACCTGCTCCCAGCCGCGGTTCGGGTAGCCCACGAGCGGGTTGAGCGTCTGGTCGATCGGCTCGACGAAGGTGAGGCCGAGGACCTCGTCCGGGAGGAACTTCGCCGCGAGGACGGCCGCGGCCGCCGCCGGGAGCATCTTCAGCAGGCTGCGCCTCGTGATCGTCGTCCCGCTCATCCCACAACCCCCTCCAAGGGGAAGGGCCCGGGCCCGCCGGGTCGGCGTGGCACCGGCTCGGAAGGAATTTCAACGCTCCGTAGGCATAGTACGTGCGCGCGTAGGCCTAGTGCGTGCGCGCGCGGGAAGAAGCCCGAACAGGTTCGGGAAAACGAGGCGGGAGGGGTGTCGCGGGGATTGCCGCAGCGACGGCGTGGCCACGGGCCGCGAGGCCGTTCACGATCTCGAGGAGGATGCGGTGGCCGCCCGTGAGGCCGGAGCCCATGAGCACGAAGCGGATTCGCGTTTCGCGGACCCCCGGACGGATGGGGCACGTAGGCAAGAAGGGGGCGGCGTGGTTCAAGGAGCTCGTGCGGATCATGGTCGAGGCGGAGCTGGAGCGGGCGACGTA
>JBBSVS010000333.1:0-1246 GCA_038046665.1 Thermoplasmatota archaeon | reverse complement strand
GACGGACCAGAGGAGGACCATGTTCAGATCGAAGGCGGCGGGCGGGGGGGCGACCGGGTCGTAGACGTAGAGGGTCCATGTGGCCGGATCGAATTCGTTGGGAAAATCGTCCAGAACCGCGAGGCCAGTCTCGAGCAACGCTTTGTTCAGGTTGAGGAGGCTCGTGGCGTTCTGCCGCACGTAGACGACCGCGACCATGCGGCCATAGACGTCCGTGCCGTAGACATCGTCGATGTCCAAGTACGCGGTCTCGTTGAAGACGAGGGAGGTCAGGTAGTCCGTGGCCTCCTCTGCGCCGGGCTGGCCGATCTCCGGCGCGTTGATATCCGCCAGCCGCACCCGCCCGACCGTGTCCACGTCGAGGGTGTCGCCGTCGACCACGTGATCGACGATCCCTGTGGCGTCGATCTCCCAACCAGCCGCGCGGGTGCCGCGAACGAGCAGAGGAGCCGCCAACATGAGAATCCCGAGTACTCCCGCAATCCACGTGCGTCGCAATAGGCGACCTCCCGCCCGAAGAACGGCGAGACACGACAAGAAGATGCCGACGGGCGATGGGCCCGATATCCGCCGTTCCCACCCGCACAGCCCGGCGGCAGAATCTCGAAGGTGTGCACGGTTCGTCGCATCGTTCTTGTAAGAGCTCGGCTTACCGCCCCGAGCGCACTTGATCCCCGAGTCCTGCCCGGCCCCAAGGACGCCCGGATCTCAGGCCGCGAGGAGATGTCCTCCATGGAAGGCGTCAGGAACAAATCGGCGCTGAAGGTGCTCACGGACGACCAGGTGGGCGCGATCCATCAGGCCTCGCTGACCATCCTCGAGAAGACGGGAGTGAGGTTCGACAGCGAGGAAGCCATCCGCCGCCTCATTGAGAACGGCGCGACGAGGCATCCGAGCCGGAAGAACGTGCTGACGTTCCCCAGGAGCCTCGTGGAGGAGTCGATCCGGAAGATTCCGCGGTACGGCACGTACCACGCGCGGGACCCGAGGAACGACATCACCTTCGATGGCGAACATACGTTTGCGCACTGCCTCGGAGGCAACCCCGCCATGCTGGACCTGGAGACGGGACAGCCTCGGAGCTCCACCCTGGCCGACGTCGAGCAGAGCACCCGCGTCATGGACGCGCTGGAGAACTGTCACAGCGTCTCCGGGCTAGTCGACGCCACGGATGTCCCGGCACGCGTCCTGGTCATCAAGACCATGGAGGCGATGATGAAGAACACGACCAAGTGCGTCTCGGGCT
>JBBSVS010000332.1:0-5166 GCA_038046665.1 Thermoplasmatota archaeon | reverse complement strand
CACGCGGCGGTACGGGATCGACGCCCAGTTCCCGCTGAGCGATCACGGGGACTTCGAGGACGTCATGGCTTTCATCGAGGCCTGCGAACCCCGGGTGGTCTACCCGGTCTTCAGCCACGCCGCCGATCTCGCTCGCGCGGTCGAACGGAAGCTCAAGATCCGCGCGGAGCCGCTCAAAGGTTGGTGATCGAATGCAGAGCGCGGAAGAAGGAAAAACGGTCATGGTCAAGCTCTCGGACGGCGACGATGTGTTTCGGAGCCTGGAGGAGGTCGCCCGGAAACACGGGATCCAAAGCGGGGCGATCCACTGGGCCATCGGGATGCTCCAGGACTTCGAGATCGGGTTCTTCGCGCCGGCGGGGTACGAGAAGAAGGTGTTCGAGGGCCGCCATGAGCTCCTCGCCTTCCACGGGAGCATCGCGATGCGGGCGGAGCCCAAGTTCCACATCCACGTGGCCGTGGCCCAGCGGGACCATACGGTCATCGGCGGCCACCTGTTCCGTGCGACGGCCTGCATGATGAACGAGATCTGCCTCGAACGTTTCGCGAAGATCAAGTTCAACCGCAAGCGGAATCCGAAGACCACCCTGAACGAACTGGAAATCGAGTGAGGTCTGCGGTCAGGCCGAGGCCCGAGGGATCCGGGCCTCCCGTTCCCCCTGAAACCGTCGCAGCGCGACGAGGTAGACGGCGAGGGCCACCACCGCGCTCACCGCAGCCACGGTGAACGTCAGGTAGTAGCTCACCGCCGCGAGGAAGCCGCCCGCGATCGGTCCGATGATGGACGACAGGCTGGTCACACTGTTGAACCAGCCACCCGCGGTCCCCGTCTCCGGATTCTCCTCCGTGATGAACTTCAGCGAGCCCACGTACAGGGTAGCCCAGGAGAACCCGAGGAGGATCTGGATTGCGAACATGGACCAGAAGTCCCACGCGAGGACGAAGAGGACGAAGGTCGCGATGGAGCCCAGGAGGCCCGCGATGATGAGCGTGAGGCTCCCGTAGCGGTCGATCCGCTGCATCACGAAGAACTGTACGAAGGGGTTGAAGGCGTTGATGATCCCGATCTCCAGGACGTTCAGGTGCAAGACATCCACGAGGAACAGCGGGAAGACGGCCCACACGATGTTCGCCCCCGTGTGGCGGATGAGCATCATCGCGAGGACCGGCACATTGCGGCGGAGGATCGTCCTCGGGAAGAGCGGGATGAAGAGCCCCGCCGCGGACGCCGCCGCGTTCGTCAGGAAGTTGATGTGGCGGGGACGGGGCCGAACGGAGTCACGACTCGGGGAGGTCCGTCACCATCCGAGCCGGTCGAGCTCCCGGTCCTTCTTCGTCGCCTTCCGGAACGTGCGGTAGTGTTCGTGACAGAGGTGGACCCGCCCGAAGTCCGCGTTCATCGACTTGCCCGGGAGGGCTTCCTTCGCCTTCTCCAAGGCCACGGACCGGACGGCGTCCTGTCCGCACCCGGAGACCCCGCACACTTCTTTTTTCGGGCGCACCGGGGCGGGCGATGCTCGGTCCGATATAAGTAGGTGGTGCGTCACGTCTCGCGGCGACGGAACATCACGGCCGCGGCGACCGAGACGACGCCGAGGGCCGCGACCATCGCGGCTTCTGTGATCCAGTCCGCCGTGGGCTGGGCCAAAGCGATGCTCGAGACCTCGATTGTGGAGGCGCGGAACGTCGGAAGGTAGATCGCGAGGACCGTCGCGTTCACGGAGAGGCGCGCGTAGAAGGGTCCCGCGATGCCGTCCGGGGAGCCGTAGAAGGTACCCATGACGTCCGTGGCCTGAGGGATCTCCGTGCCGTTCACGGTCACGGCGAGCCGGTGCGCTTGATCCACGGGCATCGTGAGCGGGTCGAAGGCCAGGAGCAGCAGCCCTCCGCGGTCCTCCGACGACTCGAACCAGAGCGTCGCATGGCCCGCCTCGACCGTGGCCGGGCTGGCCATGAGGTCCACGCGGTACCGGGCGGCGTTCTGGATCCAGCCGCCGTCCGACTTGGCGACGAGGGCGTACTCCGCCTCCAGACGGCCCGAGGCGAAGGCGTCGAGGACGGCCGAGCGCTGAGGGCGGTCGCTCGAGAAACCCGGAACCACGCGCATCACCAGAAAATCGTTCGCGGTCATCGTGGCGACCACGGTCGTCCCCGACACGTTGAAGTTGCCCGCGCCCAGGAGCAAGCTCCCGCGGCTCTCGCCCACGGAGAAGGAGAGGGCGGCCTGAGGCCAGCTCGCGGACGTGAAGCGGTCCGTGACGTTCGTGAGGGAGGGGATGAAGTGGAAGACCACGGATCGGGGCGCGGAGCCCGTATGGAACTCCAGGAGGCCCGCGGGGTCGTCGTGGGCGATGATTGTCATCGAACTGCTCGTCGCGGTGAAGAGCGGGCCCGTGACCGTCGGCGAGGCGAAGTCCGCGGCTGAATCCAGGCCGATCGAACCGACGATGGCGAGGGTCTCGTTCTCCTGGCGTGCCAGGAAGGACGAGATCGTGCCGGTTGTCGGGCTGAAAGTGAACTCGACGAAGGAGCCGCGGGCCGTGTTCCCATCCCAGCCGAAGGACGCGAAGAGACCGGCCTGCCATCCCCGCATCAGGGCATCCACGGTGGGCGCATCCAGACCGGAGGTGCCGTGGAGGGGTCCGCCGCCGGAGTCCCCCGGCGTGACCGTGATGGAATTCGGAGACGCATGTGCCGGCGCGGACAGGGAGAGGGCCGCGACCGGGAGGAGGGCGAGGACCGTCAGGGCCACAGCTGCCCGAACGAGCCCCGAACGCGCCTCCCATCCGTCCTCCATCATGGGACTTAGTGGCGGAGGAACCACAAATGCCTTTTGGTTCGGTCTGCAAAAGTGCTAGGACGACCCTCGAACCCCGACGCGTGCGCGAGGCTCCGACGCGGGCCGTTAGCCCTTCGACTACCGTACGAAAAGGGCTAATACTCAAGACTCGCATTGGCTCGGCCAAATGGGGCCCATGGACGCATTCCTGCGGGTTTCGTTTGCCGGGTTCGCGGCGATCCTGGCGGCGGTTTCCGTGAAGTCCTACACGAGACATCGAGGGCGGCGGGGCCTCTTGCTCGCTGCCGCCTTCGGAATCTTCCTCGCGGAGGGCGCGTGGCTCCTCGCGGAGATCGCGTTGGCGATGGCGCCCTCCGTGGGCACGGAATGGGTGGCCCTGAACCTGGCGATCCTGGTGTCCCTGTATCTCGCTCTCTTGAGGTGAAGCGATGACCGAAGGCCTCGAGCTGGAAAGCCGCCGGAAGATCTACGAGTACCTCCTCTCGAACCCGGGGATGCACCTGCGCCGCATCGGCAGAGCCCTCGGGATGTCCACGGGCATGCTGTCCTACCACCTGATGTACCTCGAGCAGGCGGGCATGCTCAAGTCGGAAGCGGATGGGCACCGCAAGCGATACTTCATCGCCCGCGCCTTCGTGGAGGCCCAGAGGCGCATCATGGGCCTGCTGCGCCAGGACGTGCCCCGGCGGATCGTCCTCGACATCCTGCTGAACGGGGAGCGGACCTTCAGCCAACTCCAGGTCGCCGCGGGCGTGTCCAAGTCGACGTTGTCGTATCATCTGCAGAAGATGACGTCCCGCGAGCTGCTCGTTCGTTACCGGCGGGAGCGGGAGAGCGTCTTCGCAATCAAAGACATGGACGAGGTCTCGAAGCTGCTCGTGACCAACCGGCAGAGCTTCCACGACGACTCGGTCGACCGTTTCGCGGATCTTTGGTCGAACCTGCGGCCCTAGCCGCCGGGTTCAGCCCGCCTTCATGAATTCCCGGAGCAGACACGTGGCGTAGGCGCCGCGCGTGAGTTCCACGGAGAGATGCAACTCCGTACCCTCGACCTTCGCCCGGAGGTTTCTCACGGGTGCGAGGATTTCTCGCCGAGTCCCCTTCGACGAGATCCTCGGGAGGTCTGGGATGAGAAAATCCTTCGGGCCCAGACCTTCGGATGCGACGATGTCCTTCTCGATCTGTCCCGCCTCCCCGCCGGCAAACTCCGGCTCCGAGCCGAAGAGGATCGCGCTCACCCAGGCCTTGCCTTCCCGGCACCGCTGGGCGACGCGCTCGAGGTTGTCGCGCGTCACGTCGATCGTCCGCTCGCGGTCCGGAAGGCCGCGCTTATCTGCGGGGAGGACCAGGTCGCCCGCGACGGGCTCGTGGATGGGCATGCTCCGCCTCATCCGCTCGCTCAAGACGCGGTTGTACAGGTACGACTGGTAGGCGTGGACGAACATCATGAGCAGGTTCTGCGGCAAGACCCGCAGCGCGCCCACATAGTCGTCTGGGTGGACGGCGAGATGGTTCAGGATTGCCTTCTCGAACGTGTAGCTCCTCGGATAGTTGTGGAGGGCCTCCTTGATGTCCCCGCTCTCTGCGAGCGCGGTGCGGACCTCAAAGGACTCTGGGTTCTCGCCCTCGATGGGGTTCGCGACGTAGACCTCCACCGCTTCCTTGAAGTCCCCGCGCACGAGGGCCTTGCCCACGAGGTGCGTGATGGGTCGCACGGAGCCGAAACGTTGGACCCCAAAGAAGTTGGGGAATCCTCCGTAGGCGCGGATCTGCCGAGCCGTCTCCTCGACGAGGGAGGCGGTCTTCTCCGGTGGCACGGCCAAGTCGCGCACGACGATCCGGAAGCGGTTCCCGATGAGATCTCCGATCTCCAGGGGTCGCGCGGAACGGAATGCGTCGAGGACCTCGATGTCCTTCGTGCGGAGGGTCTGGGCCTCCTCCGGCGTCAGGTCCTCGAACGAGAACAGTTGGGTCGTGAGGGCCCTCTTGTCCTTCGTGCCGGCGAAGCCGATGCGCTGGCGGGAGATGCGGAAGGACCTCGCGAGCTGCCGCACGAGGCGGTTCGTCTCCCAGTTGCGCACGCGGAGCGTCGCGATCGTGTACCGCCCGTCGATGGCGGGGGGCGGCGGCGAAGAAATCTCCTCGACGACGAAGTCCTCCGGAGAAACCTTAAGGATCCCGCCGACACCCTGGGTCGTGGTGAGGTAGCCTTCGATCCCGAGGTCTCGCTCCATACGCTTACGCGAGCTCCTTCTCCAGGAGTTGCTTCGCGCCGGAGAATTCGTCCGCGAGGCTCGAGGCCGCTCGTTTCAAGGCCGCCGCCGGATTCCCTTTCTTCACCCTGATCGTGAGGACGGGCTTGTCGA
>JBBSVS010000331.1:0-13965 GCA_038046665.1 Thermoplasmatota archaeon | reverse complement strand
GGTCTCGCGGACGCGCTGGCGAATGCCATGGCCACGGGCCGCCTCTCCTTCTCCACGGACATCGCGGCGGGTGTACGGTCCGCCGAGATCGTCTTCCTGTGCGTCGGCACGCCGTCCCGCAAGGACGGGTCCATCGACCTGACCTATCTGAGGAAGGCCGCCGCGACGGTCGGGCGGGCGATGCCATCCGCTGACGGGTATCGTGTGGTCGTCGTCAAAAGTACGGTCGTCCCGGGGACGGCGGAGGAGGTCGTGCGCCCGGTCCTCGAAAAGTCCTCCGGGAAGAAGGCCGGCCTGGACTTCGGGCTGTGCGTGAACCCGGAGTTCCTGCGGGAGGGATCCGCCCTGGAGGACGCCCTCAAGCCGGACCGGATCGTGATCGGCTCCCTCGACGAGCGCTCCCGCGAATCCCTGCTCTTGGTCTATGAGACCGTGCCGTGCCCGCGTTTCCTGACGGACCCGCGGACCGCGGAGATGGTCAAGTACGCGACGAACGCCTTCCTCGCGACGAAGGTCTCCTTCGCGAACGAGCTCGCGAACCTGTGCGACGCCTTCGGTGGCATCGACGTGGACCATGTCGTCGAAGGGATGGGCCTCGACCCGCGGATCAACCCGCGGTTTCTCAAAGCGGGCCTGGGCTTCGGCGGCTCCTGCTTCCCCAAGGACGTCAAGGCGCTCGTCGCCGCGGGCACGAAGAAGGGCTACGTTCCGAAGATCCTCAAGGCCACCTTGGCGGTGAACGAGACGCAACCGCTGCGGGCGGTTCAGCTCGCGCAGGCCGCCGTCGGGTCCCTCAAGGGGAAGCGCGTCGCGATCCTCGGCCTCTCCTTCAAGGGCGGCTCCGACGACGTGCGGGAGTCCCGCGCGGTGCCCCTGGCCAAGGCCCTCCTGGAGAAAGGCGCCAAGGTCGTGGGCTACGACCCCCTGGCGGGCGAGGCGTTCCTCCGGGAGGTGCCGAAGGCCCAGATCGCGAAGGACCTGAAGAGCGCCCTCGCTCACGCCGACGTCTGCATCGTGCACAACGATTGGCCCCAGTGGGGCAACCTGACCGCGAAGGACTTCGCGCCCATGCGGCGAAAAGTCGTGATCGACGGGCGCAGGATCCTTGAGCGCGCAGCGCTGAAGGGCGTCGAGCTGTACGTACTGGGCGGCTGAGGACGGCCGGTACCCGATCCCTCCGGAATCGGATTCGGCAACCTCGCCGAAGGCCTGAAATATGTAAAGTGTGATGCATTACTTACTGAAATGAGTAAGAAACTAACAACACAGTACATTTCTCGCCGCCTCGCGGAAGCCAGGATGGACGCCTTTGACAACGACGAGTTCGCGCGGCTCTTCTACCTGGCACCCGCCCAGGCGTACCGCGTCTTGCATCGTCTTACGTCAGCGGGGGCCCTGAAGCGCCTCGCGAACGGTCGCTACGTCTTCGCGGCCCTCGGAGAAGCCCCAATCCTGGGCCAGCCCTTCTTCCTCGGAACACGGCTCGTGGAGCCCTCCTACGTCAGCTTCTGGAGCGCCCTCCACTATTACGGATGGACGGAGCAGGCGCCCCGCCTCGTCTTCGTCGCGAACACGCGGCTGTCTCGGCGGCGGACCGTGGAGCCGTACGCCTTCCGCCTGGTGAAGATTCCGCCCAAGCGGTTCTTCGGGTACACCCTCGCCCGGGAAGCCGACGTGGAGTTCCCCATGGCGGAGCCGGAGAAAGCCGTCGTCGACAGCCTCTACTTGCCCGGGCATGCGGGCGGCATGGAGGTCGTGTCGTCCGCCCTCGGCGAGGCCGTGGAGTCCCTGGACCTGCCTCGCCTAGAAGCCTACGCCGCGAAGATGGGCGTGAGGAGCCTCGCCTCCCGACTCGGGTACCTCCTCGAGCGATCTCACGTCGAATCGCGCGAGCTGGAACGCGCCGGTTCGGCCGCGTACATCCCGCTGGACCCCCGCGGTCCGCGTCGAGGTCATTTCAACGCCCGCTGGAAGGTCATCGACAACCTGCCGGAGGAGGGCTGATGCTCCTCCGGAACCAGCTCGCCCCCGTCGCTCGCCGGGAGGGCGTCGGCCTCGGGGTCGCGGAGCGGGACTACGTCCAGCACCTGTTCCTGCGCCACGCCGGCCGCGAGCCCCTGACCTTCAAGGGCGGGACCTGCCTGCGAATCGCCTACGGGAGCCCGAGGTATTCCGAGGACCTCGACTTCAACGCCGACTCCCGGTCCGCGGCCCTCGCCCACCTGAAGGAGGGCGCGATCCGACTCGCCGACTACGGCGTCCGGGCCGAGATATTGGAACGCGGTGAGCGCGGGGAGGGCCTCGGGGCCCGCCTGCGGTTCGAGGGTCCCCTCTTCGACGGCAGCCCGCATTCCCGGGGCACCGTCCGGCTCGAGGTGAGTCTCCGCCGGGAGTCCGTGGCGGTGGAGGAGGTCTTCGTCCCTCGTACGCCCTATGCGGACGTGCCCCAGCTCGTCCTGCGCGTGCTGACGAAGGAGCACCTGTTCGCGGAGAAGGTCCGGGCCCTCCTCGTCCGAGGCAAGCCCCGGGATCTCTATGACGTCCACTTCCTCCTGGAGCGAGGCTTCGGAGCGCCCCGCGAACTGCTGGACCGGAAGATGGCCCTGTATCGGCGGAGGTTCACGCTCGCGGCCCTGGATCGAGGGATCGAGTCCGCCCGGAGGTCCTGGGAGCAGGACCTCGGCCCCGTCCTCGGCCAGGTGCCCCCCATCCGGTCCATCACGGAGGACGTGCGCGCGGGCCTCCGTCGCATCGCCGGACGCAGGGCCGCCCCAACGCAGTAGAGTTGAGACCACCAATCGTCCACCGTGGGGAGCCCGCTAGAGGAGGCCACGGCGCGCCAAGGCGCGCTTAAGACTGCGATACTCTGCCATGTGGAGCGGATACAGCCTGGACGTCACCCGGTAATCCGAGAGGGCCGACCGGAGGACCCCCTGCACGAGCTTCCGGGGAAGACGTTCCTCCACCTGGGCCCATTCCACCGTTCCGGAGACGGCGACGAGGAGGGCCAGGAGATCCGCCAGGTCCTTCGATCCCTTCTCCGAGCCCCGGCGGTCGTCCGCGGCGCGGAGCTTCAGAACGATCAGCTCGGTCGGTCGAAGGACCCTCACGGGAACGCCGCCGAGCTCCCGTTGCACCCAGCGGGAGACGAGTTCCTCGACACGGTACGGTCCGATGACGGTGTCGTACACATCCACGTCGACGGACGCATCCTCGTGCAGCGAGCGGAAGCCTTTCTTCTGGAGGTGGGCGCCCGACGTCTCGACGAAGCCCCGCGATCGGAGGTGCCGCGCAAGCTTCCACAGATCCTTCGGGGAGACGAGGAGGTCGATGTCCCGCGACTTGAGCCGGGGATTGAAGCACCAGACGGCCCAACCCCCGATGAGGACCGTCTCGGGAACCGCGCGGGCGATTGCCTGCGCCTCCTCGAAGGACCGCTCGTAGACGTCCACGTCACGCCTCCCAGAGGTCGTAGGCATGGGCGAGGTGGAGGGCGACCCTCGGGCCCTGTCCGCCGACGGCCATGAGGTCGACCACGTTCTGGGGCACGGACACGAGGGGCCGCCCATCGATCCGTTCCACGCCCTCGAACTCGGGACCCTGCGCGGGATAGAGGGCGACGGAGGTGGGTTCCGCGGACCTTTCCCCGAGGCAATCCGCCACGCGCTCGAGATCCTCCTCCCGCACGTACGCCTCCACGCCCGAGGTGGCCATGAACTTTGTACGGTGCCAGGCTGCTCGGAACAGGGTGAGGGCCGTCCCCGGATTCTCGAGGAGTCTCGCCTCGACGTCCGCGGCCCCGAGGTCGGTCGCGACGTGCACGGGCGCGGGCAAGGTCCGTCGGCTCGCCCAGAGGGTCAGGAGCTTCGCCGGGCCGAGGAGGACCGTGCGGTTCTTGTACGGCCTGGCGAGGACGCCCGACGTGACGAGGGCGTCCACGACGCGGCTCACATAGCCTCGGGAGCAGCCCGCCCGGGCGCCGAGGTCCTTCTGCGTCCACGGCTCCTTGGGGTAGGTGAGAAGGAGCCGATACACCCGATCCCGCGCCGCTTCCACGAATCAGGGAGGCGCTCAGAGTTTATATAAAGTTTCCTAATGTAGTAACTTATTAAATACTAATAGGCTTCCGCGGGCGTACCTTGCGCCAAGCGGACCGGGCGCAATCGCTCGGAGGGCGCCCTCGTCGAGGCCGACGTCTGTATCGTGCATAACGACCGGCCGCAGTGGCGGGAGCTGACCTCGGCCGATTTCCCGGGGGATACATCGAAAAGTCGTGGTCGACGGGCCGCCGGATTCAGCGCCGCGAGGCGATGAAGGGCGTCGAGCTGGGTGCCGGCATGCGCATGCTCTGCCGAATCAGGAATAGCCCAACACCCGCTCGTAGTCCTTGTGACCGAGCACTTCGACCACCAAGACCACGCGCAGCGGGCCATCGCTGCCGATCGTGTACAGCGCACGCCACGCGCCCGGCAGGTCCAGTTTGTACAGGTTAGTGACTTTGCCGACGCGCGCCTCCCATCTTCGCATGGTGGCCTTCGGCACGCGAGTCACCGAGACGAAGGTTCCAGCCTGCGCGTCCTTCGCCAGGTCCTTGGCCTTGCGCCGCAACGCTTCCTGTACGTCTTTGGGAGCGGCCCGAAACTGCCTTTCGGCGTGGGGCGACTCGACACGGACCTCGACCGAAGGCGAAGTCAGGCCTCCCGGAGGAGCGAGACACCTCTCCTTGCGGCGGCCCAGAAGCGCGCATCCCGGGTGTGCGTCCACAGGACCCCTTTGCTCCCCACGGTGACAAAGCCCAGTCGTGCAAAGAAATCCACGCTCGCCCGCAGGGTGGAGTGTCGCACGCGCTTCGCCTCCATGCGTCGCCCGATTTCTGCAAGGCTCAGCGGCGGCTCATGCTTGGCAGCTTCTAGGATCTGGCCCACCTCCACGAGGGTGACCAACGTGGGCCCGTTCCCTTCGACGGATTCCGGAAGTTCGAGGAGCATCGCACACTTATATGTAGTATCACGTATTTGTGCATTTCGCTCGGGTCATCCGGCGCACGATACTCCCGGCGCGCAGGGGGGACATGCGAGGCATCACGCAGTCCGCGGGTGCCTGGAAAGCTCCTTGCGACGCGAAACTCTGTCCTTCGGTGGTCAGATGACCTCCTGCCCGTGCAAGTCCGCAGGGCCGTCAGAATCGAGCCTTACGTGTCGAGCGCCCTCGCTCACGCCGACGTATGCATCGTGCACAACGACGGGCCGCAGTGGCGGGAGCTCACGCCGGGAAACTCCTCCGGGATGCGCCGAAAAATCGTAATCGATGGGCGGCGGATCCTGGACCGGAAGGTCATGGCGGGGGTCGAGTTGTTCGTACTCGGCGGATGAGGCGAAGCTGGCGCGAGCGCGACGGAATGCCCGGCCGGCGCCTGACCGGCTCAGGAACCGAGGCGAACAGGGTCTGGGGCCACCCGCGCCTCCGGCGTTTGTCAACTTGCGTGACGGTCAGGGGCCCGCGTCTCTCCGTCAGTAGCCCTCGATCGCGAGGCCCGGGACGCGCTGGAAGTCCGTGTCCCGCGTGACGAGGACATGCCCGTGCAGGCGTGCGGCCGCGGCGATGAGCAGGTCCGTCGTGGGGAGACCCTGCCCCCGCCGCAGGAGTTCGGCCCCGAGCCGGCCCGCCTCTCCCGCGACCGCCGCGTCGACCTCGAGGAACTCCATCAGGCGGGACTCATCCAAGGGCATGGTACAACCTCATCCTCTGTTCGATGGCGGCCCGGCTGGCCCGCACCTCCTTGACGCCCATCCGTTCCAGCGACTCGACCGCATCCCGGACCACCCGGTCCGGCCGGATCTGGTCCAGCGCCCTCAGGAGGCCGAGCAGGGCGCCGTCGACGGAATGCCTGCGCGCGAGGAAGACCAGGAGCGAGTAGTCCACCGGGTTCTTCGCGAGGAGCGCGGGGATCGCCCCGATGCGCCTCGCGTCCCCCTGCATCAGCAGCGCGGTGAGGACGAGCTCGAGACATAGCTCTTCCCCGGACCCCGCCCGCGTGCCCATCTCCCGGTAGCCGAACCGCGCGAGGTTCGTGACGAGATCCCGTTCGGGGATCTTCGCGGGATTCGTGGCGGGGCGCAGGAACCGCAGCGCGAGGCCGTGCACGACCGCGTCCCGGATCGCCGCCCAGAGGTCCTGGGGTTTGTGGAACGCGACCTCGTCGGCAAGCATCTCCTGGACGGGGTTCCGTTCCGGGGAGCGGAGGCACTCAGTGAGGCGTTCCTCGCCGAGGACCAGGGCGTCCAGGCGTACGCCGTGTCGCTTCCCCAGGTCCGCGAGGGCAACGTGGACGGCTTCCGGGGAGACGCCCGCCCCGCACCCGGGGCCTTGCAGGAGGATTAGCAGTTCGGCCCGGTTCAGCCGCGCGTTCCTCTCCGGATCGATGAGGCAGGCGGGGCCCGTCCCGGGGAGGGACCGGAGGCGCTCCTCGAGTTCCGCGAGGAGCATCTGCCACTCCTTTCGTTCGCCGAGGAACCGCCGTTTCCGGACGAACTCGACCTCGGTGAGCAGGTCCGGGATGAGGTAGCATCCGAAGTCCAGGGAGACCAGGGACGACCGGCCCGCCGGCGTGAGCCGGAGGAGTCCGTCGTCGGCGAGGCCCTGGATGGAGCGGTAGATGTTGGCATAGTAGGCGGTGCCATGGAGGTCTTTGATCTCCTGGGTCAGTTGGCGGATCGAGGTCGGGCGGCCGAGGTTCCTCGAGAGCGTGTCGAGGATTCGGAAGGTCGTGTCGTACATTTCGAGGCCCACTGTAGTGTCACTACTATAGCATTATATTAATCGTACTATAGGTAGCTTGCATCTCCGGTTCTCCGTCTGGGGAGGTCGCTTCAAGGAGGGCCGGATTCAGCGATCCTTGCGACGAGCGTCCAGAAGGCCCCGAAGGCGCCTTCCGAAGGCAACCACCTCACGCCGCCTGGAGGATCCGGCCTTCCTGAACCTGCGCGGTGCGATCGCCTCCTCGTTCCCGTTCGGGAGGCCCCACGCCTTCCGACGGCAGCTCCTGGATTGGATGGGGCCGCACCGCCCGGCGTCACGACACCGATTCGCCCACCTGTGGGCAATTCTTAAGTATTGCCCACATATCACTCCATCATGCGAGAAGTCACGCGGATGGACGGCCGCGGACGCGTCACGATCCGTCGGGCCTACCGGAGGATGTTCCGAGAGCGGGTGGTCCAGATCCTCACGCCCCACGGCGTGCTCCTTCGGCCCGTGCCGGACACCCTCCGGGACGGCGGGCGCCTGCCCCCCGCCTTGGCGGCGAGCGGGGAGAAGGAGGCCGAGCGCGAGGCGGGCGAGTGACGGACACCGCGGACCTCAACCTCGTCCTCGCCGTGATCAAGCCCGCGGATGCCCTCCGGGACCGCGCCCTCCGCCATCTGCGATCCCGCGGTCGTCTCACAGTGCCGTTCTCCGTCGCCTTGGAGTTGCTGTTCGTGGCCAAACGCTTCCGCTTCGGTTTCGTGGAGTCCTTGGGGGCGGTCGAGGCCCACTTCGACCTTGAGTGCCGGGAGGTGCTCTACACGGCGGCGGAGGCCTTGGACTCCGGCGAGGTGTCCACCGTCTTCGACGCGGTCCACCTCGCCGACGCCTTTCACCGCGGCGGGGCCCTCCACACCGCGGACCGCGGCCTCCTGAGGACCTCCTTTCCGACCGTCACGTTCTGAGCGCCGCCTTCGGCCCCCTCATTCGGATTTGTGGTGAGGGTCGAGGGCGTCACATCCGTCGGCCCATGGACCCAATAGGAAGTCTTCGTGGGGGCGCGGGGAATGGTGTTCGTCGGTTTGCAGATTGGGTGGGGTACGGTCCGGACGGGCCGCTCCGCGTCGATGCCGTCCGCGAGGTACGCGAGGCCCTGCGCCTTCCGACGGTGGTCCCTGGCGTCGATGCGGACGGAGCGGCCGAGGTCGCACCGGACGACGCGGATCGTGCCGTGTCCTCACTCGAGGAACCGAACGCCTCGGACGTCGCGGAAGTGCGGGTCCCCGGTCACGAGGACCGCGTCGGCGGAACGAGCCAGGTCGTTCGCGAAGGACTTCAAGAGCGCCCTCGCTCACGCCGACGTGTGTATCGTGCACAACGATTGGCCCCAGTGGGGCAACCTGACCGCGAAGGACTTCGCGCCCATGCGGCGAAAAGTCGTGATCGATGGGCGGAGCATGCTGGACAGCGAGAAGATGGAAGGCGTCGACCTAATCGTGCTCGGCGGGTGAAGGCCCTCATCGCGTCAGCGCGTGCGGGGACTTTCCCAGCAGGGCGCCCGTGGCGACGAGACCCACTCCGGCGAACTGGAGGGCGAAGCCCAGGACCGGGACGCCCACGATCGGGGACAGGGACAGGGACACGGGGAGGCTGAACAGGATCCCGTAGGCGATCCATGCGGCGAGCCCGACGAAGAGACACAGGGTGCCCCAGTTCAGTCCGTAGAACAAAGGTCGCGCGGGTTGGGCGATGGGCGCGGGCCTCCACGCGGGCTGCGCGACCGGCGCGGGAGGACGCGCTGCGGCTGTCACGACCGGGGTGGCCACAACCGGGTTCACCTTCGCCGGACTGGCGGGTGCCGCAGGGGGCGCAGGGACCACAGGGGTCTGCCGCCGGGCCGCTTCCCCGGCCGCCTTGCGAGCCGCGTCTTCCGC
Organism: Thermoplasmatota archaeon; assembly: GCA_038046665.1. Classification (GTDB taxonomy): domain Archaea; phylum Thermoplasmatota; class Thermoplasmata; order RBG-16-68-12; family RBG-16-68-12; genus RBG-16-68-12. The sequence goes on along the minus strand of JBBSVS010000331.1, from coordinate 5,287 downwards.
AGCTTTGCGGGCCGTCTCTTCCGCGGCCTTCCGGGCCGCCGCTTCGGCTGCTTGCCGCGCCGCTTCGGCCTTCGCGGCTTCCTCGGCCTTCCGCTTCGCGTCGAGCTCTTCCCGCTCTCGGCGCTCGCCCTCCTGCCGCTCCTTCGCCTCCCGCTCCCGGGCCTCCTTCTCCTGGAAGAGCCCGAGGAGCCTCTGCTGGAGCTGATCCTCCGACGCGGTGAGGTCCAGCCCGTTCGCCTTGCACAGCTCGAGGAGCGTGGCCTTGTCCGCCTTGAGGATGTCGTCCTTGCCCAGGGAGGCAGGCGGCGACCCGGCGGGCTTTTCCCGCGGCGCGTACGCCCGGCAGCGGTAGCAGTAGTGGCGATCGTAGGGGCCGATGAAGGCGAGGATGCCATTGCATTTCGGGCAGGCCTTCTTCCCGCGGGCCCCGTAGCCCTCGGGGGCGTACGCCTGGCAGCGGAGGCAGAAGTGCCGCTGGTATTGCTCCGCGAAGGTCAGCTCTGAGCCGCAGGCGGGACACGGGAGGTCTACCATGAGGGCCGGATTCATCGGGAAGGAGCCGATAAAATCTACCCGCTCATTATGCGATCTGATAACTGGACCCCGTCCAGGTGGCGTCAGCACAGCAGGATCCGTTCGCATTCAAGACGCAGACGCGATAACGAGTTAGGAACCCCTAAGTACTGCCTGGCGGACCTCGGGGCCCATGGCGGAATCCACCGTCCGGTACCGGCACCGCGGGCGCTGGGCCATCGTCGTGCTCGTCCTTCTGGTAGCATCCGTGGCAATCCCGGCCTCCCGGGGACCCGACATCGCGTGGTCCGTCCATCCCCTCCTGACCGCGGACCGGATCTCTCTCTCCAACGTCACCCCCTGGGAGCTGCAGCTGCCGCCGCCGCAGCCCGCGGCGACGATCGAGGTGCCCATCAACATCCTCTTCATGGGCGTGCCCTCGAGCCTCATCGACACCTCGGTTCTCTCCGCGAACCTCCTTCCGTCGTACACGCTGACGGCGTCCGCTCCCATCGCCGCCTCGGGGACCGTGAACCGCTATGCGACCTACGTGTTCAACTACTCCGTCGCGACGGTCGCGTCCTCCACCGCGAACGCGTACGCGAGCTGGGTCCAGGCGAACCTCCGCCAGGGGACCGCGCCCTACTGGATCCAGGAGCTCCAGCCCTTCCCCGCGAACGAGGTCGGCTTCGTGAACGCGAGCGCGGCTCTGGACTGGCTCCAGACGAACCTGAACGCCTACACCGGCACGGGCTACACGATCGTCTTCGTGGACGCCTACCACACGAGCCCGTCCGTGTCCTCGTCCCTGTACTACTTCTACGAGAGCGACACGAAGGACCTGGAGACGGGCTTCGTGCACATGCCCACCTACTCCCAGTTCATGACGGGCTTCGGCGGCGGGACCTCCCGGCTCCTCTTCGTCGACCTGTCCGCCGGACCGGCGGACGCGAGGATGGGCCCCGGGCTCGCGGCGAACGAGACGAACATGCCGCCCGTGTGGACGTATGCCCAGTTCGACTCCACGAAGTTCTCCCAGGACACGGCCTTGTACACGGACTACGCGATCATGCAGCGGTTCGTCCCGAGCTACTTCGCGCCGCCGGAGCTCCACCCCTCGTACTGGGTCGAGGTCACGATCTACAACGACGACCCCGCGAAGTCCTTCCTGCCTTACCTCGACCTGCGCACGGTCCTCTACGCCTACGCAGGCCTCGAGCCCTTCTCCACGTTCGGCGGCATCGTGCGGGAGCTGCCCCTGTCGAGCGACGCGCAGCTCGATTCCGTCGTGACGAACTTGATCGACCCGATCACGAACACCCTCGACGACAGCGCCCTCATAGACTACCTGAAACAGAACCTGGACCTCTACGTGACCCCCCACGGCTCGGACACGGTCATCCCGGTCATCCTGCTCGGCCTCCCGGGCCGCCTGAGCTTCGCCTCGGGGGCCGTGGGCTGGGCCATGACCGTCCAGGGCCGCGCGGCCTACATCCTCGCCTACGCGAACGACGCAGTCCTCGGTCTCGTGCCCCAGAGGTCCACGCCCGCCTCCGACGGGGTCACGTGGGCGGCGAACACCTTCACCGTTCCCGCGGGCGGCTCCACGTTCTTCACGGGCGGCGCGCCGAACGTCCCCAACGCCGTCCTCGCGTACGCCTCGGGCCAGTCGTGGCTCAACGGGACCTTCGACGTGGGCTCGGGGAGCGCGGACTTCTACCTGTTCACGGAATACGAGTACGCGAACTTCTCCACGTGGGGCGGCGGATCGCCCCTCGTCGCCGGCACGGGCCTCGTCGGCCGCGGCTGGACCTTCAGCCTGCAGGTGCCCGCCCCCGGCTACTACTATGCCGTCTTCGCCGATGCCGCGTTCACGAGCCCCGCGATCACCTTCAGCGGAACCCTGGAGACCTATGACGGGGGAGGCTTCACCGCGACCGTCGTCCACGAGGGCGGGCACTTCCTCGGCCTCGCCCACCCCCACCAAGGCATCGTCTGGCCCGGGCCCCTTGTCTACGCGAACTGGTTCTTCGACTTCACCCCGTCGCCCATGAGCTATATGACGGTCACGTACCGCTTCGACCAGTTCGACAAGGACGCGGTCCTGCGCGGGAACGCCCTCCTGCTCATGTCCGAGGCCCTGACCTGGCTCGGCCTCACCCAGGCCGTCATGAAGGCGGCCCAGGTGCGGGCCATCCCCTTCAACGTGATGGACGCGATGAACGAGTCCGTCCGGGACCTCGTCCTCGCGAAGCTCTACCTCGAGGCGATCGCGTACCCCGAGGCCGTCGTCGCCGCGGCCGCCGCGATCCTGCCCGCCCAGGACGCCATGTCGGTCCTCCTTGTGGACCTCTCCGCGACCCCGTCCCTGCGGGCGAACCTGACGCCTGCCGACGGCCTGGCGGCGGACCACGCGATCCAAGTCGCCGGGAACCTGTACGACATCCTCAACACGACCCTGCAGATCGTGATCGACGGCAAGGCGACGAACCTCACGTACGGCACGCAGGGCAACTTCACCGTGTCCGTGCGGAACATCCCCTGGGGCACCCATTCGGTCGTCATCAAGGCGACGGACGCGAACGGGACCGTGATGACGAAGTCCTTCACGGTGACCGTGCCCATCGACGCCTGGGTGTGGGCCGCCCTCGTGGCGGGTGCCGCGGCCGCGGTGATCGCCGCGGTGCTCCTCGTCCGCCGCCGGAAGCGATCCCGGGCGACCCTGCCGCCGACGTCCGAGGCCTCCGAGACTGGCGCCGTCCCTCCCGCCCTCGCGCCGGCGGGCTTCCAGCCTCCCCCTCCGCCTCTCTCGAACCTGCCGCCCCCTCCTCAGGACTGAGGGCCGACACCGCATCGGCGTGGTGTCCGTGAGCTAGGGGCTCGATCGGGGCCCAGGCGTCGGCGGTGCGGGCGAGGCGTTCCGGCGGGAGGCCCCGGAGGGTTTGGAGCCTTTGAACCTATCTGGGCCGGGACCTCGATGAAAAGCTTGTGGGGCGCCGTGGTCATCCAGGATGGCGGGAGGAGCGGGCTGGCCTTCGAGCACGCCTTCGGGAACCGCCCTGCGTTCCGGTTGGAGGACTCCCTCTCCTGCTCACGCTTCTTCGTTCATGTTCTCCGCACGGACGGGCCCCTCGCGCGCCTCGCGGCCCGCCTCCGTCCCGCGGAAGTACTCGCCCCATGCGAAGGAGTCGAGGACCCGGTCGAGGCGCGTCTCAGGGCTGATGGGATTCGTCCGCGTGGGCGAACGGCTTCGATTCGGCATGGGTGCCGAATCGCTCGAGGGGGGCGCGCCCGGCAATCACGTTGATCGAGTCGGCGACGAGCTCCGGAATGCGGCGGTTGCGCGGCCCCCGCTCGAACGCGACGATCCCGAGTTTCCGGAAGAGCTGAAGGTCCTCGTGCACGTTGTGCACGTCCCGGCCGAGATGGCCGGCCAGCTGCCGCACGGAGTCGAACTTCCCGCTCGCGAGGGTCTCGAGCAGGGCGAGCCGTTGCCTCGTGAACATGGATAGCGCTTCGGTCGTGACCGGGATGAGCGAGACGGCGCGCTCCATCGTCCCGGAGCGCAGTTCGGGGCGGTCCTTGTAGAATTCGAAGTCCTCCAGGTCCAGCCTCGCGGCGACGTCTCGAGGGTGCCGCCGGACGTAGGAGCGAAATCCCTCGAGGTCCCGATACCTCTGCTTCATCGCGGCCAGGAAGTCCGTGACGGTGACGCGCCGCAGGATGCGGATCATCATCGCAGTTCCTCCAGAACGTCCTCGTAGACGACGGTCCGCCGCCCCTCGGCATGCCGGCGGATCAGGTCCCGGACGGCGTCCATGGACCGTTCCGCGATGGGTTCCGGAGGGGCCTGCCCCCGAGGCGGATGGATGTGCAGAGGCCCGTGGAAGTTGTCGATTCGGATTTCCTGCGGCATGATCACGATGCTCCACCCCCGCGGGCTCCTTCGTTCGATGAGCTGGATCCAGCCGAGCAGGCCCTTGCGCTTGGACAACGATTCAACATCTGCCTTGGACCGTAGGGGCACCCATGTATTTGAGTGTTGGTATTGGATACCAACATACGAAGTCATCCGGATTCGTTCCGGCGGCTGGGTCCGGCGGGCAGGGCTGGACCAATGAGGAAATCCCGGATGACGCCGCGGTGCTGCGGGCGATCACGGCCCTGAGGAGGGGCCCGTCGAGCATCAGCAATCCCGGGGGAGACCCGTGAAAGTGAAAAACCCCTGGCGGGGACCCAGCCGAGCACATGACGGTCCCCCTTCGAACCGAGGAGGTCCTCGTTCGCATACGCGACGCTCCACGCCTTCCGCCGGCGGTCCCTGGCGTCGATGCGGACGGAGCGGCCGAGGTCGCAGCGGACGGAGCGGATCGTGCCGGCCGCGTCGTGCACAGGGCCGACCCAGGTCGAGCCGGGATCGGGCCGTCGGGAAATCGGTTGGCAGCCCCTCGCGCCCGCGACGAAGGACCCTGAGGCGGTGGCCCTGGGAGCCTTCGCGGTGCGGGCGGGACGGACTCGACCCCTTGGGCCGCAGAACTGACGGCGACGGGACGGGAGGTCGCGTCTCTCATGTCGGAGACTCCCGCTCACGCCGATGTGTGTATTGTGCACAAGGACGGGCCCTCAGCGAGGGCTTTTCCCACTCACCCTTCCAGGAGTCCCCGGCCTCGCATCTCCTCGTAGGCCTTGTCGAACGAATCGGCCGCCGAGGCGCCCTTGCCCCAGGCCACGAGCTCCCGCATGCCCTCCTCGAAGGAGACCTTAGGTGCATAGC
>JBBSVS010000330.1:0-2104 GCA_038046665.1 Thermoplasmatota archaeon | reverse complement strand
CTTGGGCAAGGCGAGTCCTGGAACGTAAATCGCCCTGCAGAGCGACTCGAATGGACTCGTTCACGATGAGACGGAACTCATGCAAGAGCCAGTCCAATCGCGAGTCCCTCCAATCGACGGGAAAAACGAGGGTTCGATGAGTCTCCACATGTCATGAAAGCACTCCACCCTCGTTATCCTTACAGTGGGGGTACCGTGAAAGTGAAAAAGCCCAGTTCGCCGAGGCGGTGTGATCAAGAGCGATTTGCGGGCGAATTAGACGCAAAGGTTTAATTGAACTGTGCCGCAATCACCGCCACTCCAGGGACGGGCTCCCGGGGGCCTCGACCATGGCCGATACCGCTGCGATTGAAACGATTCTGCACGAGATCGAGAAGGCCGAGGGCATCGAAGACGCCATGCTGGTCTCCCGGAACGGCACGTACATCGCCGGGACCGTCCCGAAGGGAGTCCATGTGGAAACCTTCGCCGCCATGTTCGCCATCCTCCTGGGCGCAGCGGAGAACTCGACCTCCGAGCTCAAGGAGGTCCTGGACAACGTCGTCATCAACCTTGATGCGACGAAGATCGTGATCGTCCACGGCGGACCGAAGGCGCTCCTCGTCCTGCGCATGCCCAAGGTGGTGGACTCCCACCAGATCAAGAAGATGGTGGAGAAGTACATCGTGCGGATCGGGGACCACCTGTAGGTCAGATCCGCTTCATCCCGCGCAGCATCCACTCGGATACCGCCTTCGTCACGTAGCGCGCGGTGCCCGCGGCGCCGCGATCGAATCCCTGCGCTGACGTGTTCCCCCGGCCCAGGATCTGGAGCACCTCCTCCACGGTCGTGACGCCGGAGTTGATGGACGTGACCGCGCGGGCGACCTCGTCGAGGAGGTGGCTGTCGCTCCCGCCGGTCTCGCCCACGCGGATCGCCTTGGCCTTCACCTTGGCCCGGTCGTTCCCCCACTTCAGCGTGCGTCCGTTGCACGTCTCGAACGCGGAGAAGCGCGCCCGGCCCAGAGCCCCTTCCCCCAGGCCGGACCAGAATCGGTAGGGATGGGCCGCCACCGCCACGCCGCCGAGGGCGGTGATCCGTTCCACCGTCTCCGGCGCGGACAGGTTGCGGGGGATCGCTTCGTGCACTCCGTAGGCCAGGATATGTCCGTCCTTCGTGGAGATCTCCGTGCCCGGGATGACGAGGAATCCTTCGCTGGCCGCCTCCCGGGCCTCCCGGATGCCGGCCACGGCATTGTGGTCCGTGATGGCGATCCCCTGGAGGCCGATCCGCATCGCCACGGCCACGAGCTCCGCCGGCGCCACGCGGGAGTCCGGTGAATACCTCGTATGGTTGTGGAGGTCCAGGAGCATGGGCGGCGGCACAAAGGGTCGAGGTCTTAAAGCCTTACGGAAGTGGGCATTCCCGCCGACGCTTTATGTCGCCGGCGGACGCTCGGTTGCGCGTGGTCATTGAAGCGAAGGTCGGGCTCCGGAAGGATCGCCTCTCCGTCGACGGGAAGGAGGTTCCACTTCACCGGGAACGGGGCGGCTGGACCTCGGTCCCCGGATCCCGGGACTCGGGAGGCGGCCGAGTCCGTTACGATGCAATCCGGGACCGAATCGTCCTGGAGGGCTCCCATGGGCGCGTCGACATCCAGTTCCGTTGGCGTCACACGACGTTCGTTTGGCGGGGTCGTAACTATCGCCTGGGGCCGATGGTGTGGGGACACGTGATGGTCACGGAGGGGGAACGGCCGGTGGCGACCGGTCGTCTCACCCTCAGCGGCGTGCGTCTCGGTTACGTCGCTCCCGAACTCGAGCCCATCGCGCGGGAGCTCGTGGTCGGATTGGCGTACCGGTGTATCGCCTTCGCGTCGAGGGGGCTATCAGCCCGTTGAATCTGCGCATCCTCCGGCGCTGCACCCGCGTCCAGCCTAGTGGACCCACGTGCCTTCCTTGAGTCCCTTGTCCACCCTGAGATCCTTCCCGTCCGCCTGGAGGCGGATGCGCACTTCGCCGGCGTGGCCGAGGAAGTAGACGCGGCTCTCCTCGCCCACCTGGAGCTTGAATTTCTGGAACTCGGAGAAGGGCAGCTCGGGCGAACCCGCCACGCCGAGGACCT
>JBBSVS010000329.1:0-1871 GCA_038046665.1 Thermoplasmatota archaeon | reverse complement strand
GTTCGGCATGAGGGCGTCCTTCAGGAGGATCGTCGCGGCGCCAGGCACGCGGAGGTCCGCCGCGGTCACGGGGCCGCCCTTCCGATTGAAGGCCACGAGGATCCGCTTGAGGCGCTCCTTAAGGTCAAGGAGCCCCTCCGTGAGGCAGAGGATGGCCATGACCTCGCTCGCGGCGGTGATGACGAAGCCGTCCTCCCGGGGCATGCCGTGCTTCGGCCCGCCGAGGCCGCAGACGATGTTCCTCAGCTGTCGGTCGTTCATGTCCTCGCACCGCACGAAGTTCACGTGGGTGGGGTCGATGTCCAACGCGTTCCCATGGAAGATGTGGGCGTCGAGGACCGCGGCGATGAGGTTGTTCGCCGCCGTCACGGCGTGGATGTCGCCGGTGAAGTGGAGGTTGATGTCCTCCATGGGGAGCACCTGGGAGTAGCCGCCGCCCGCGGCGCCGCCCTTCACCCCGAAGACGGGGCCGAGGGAAGGTTCGCGAAGGGTGATGATCGCCTTGGTCCCCAGGCGGTCAAAAGCCTGTCCGAGACCGACGGTGGTGACGGTCTTCCCCTCTCCATGGCGCGTGGGGGTCGTCCCCGTGACAAGGACCAGTTTCCCCTGGCGGCCCTTCTTCGCCCGCTCGACGGCCGCGAGGCGGACTTTGGCGATACGTTCTCCATGGAAGATGAGGTCCTCTCGACGGAGGCCGATCTCTGAGGCCACGTCCGCGATCGGTCGCGTCTTCGCCGATTGAGCAATCTCAATATCCGTGGGCATCGCGGTCCCCCTTTTCCTCTCGGAAAGAACCCTGTCCATAAAGTCGTTCCGCAATTACCGTGAAGTCATCCTCGTTCCGGGACCTGCGGGCCAAACCGTGCAGGACGGACGTCGTCCGTCCGTGGACGGGACCGGTGGAAACGTGCCAGGCCTTCGGGGGTCCTGTTCCCTCGGAAGCGCAGGACGTAGAAGGTTCGGGGCAGCTCTCCCTGTTCGCCGAACTCGTTCCCGTCTCCGGCCATGGGAAGATTCGGCTATCCACCCGCAATCTCCGCGAGTGCGAGACTACGTGGACCACGTCCAATAGCTACCTCGCCGAACTCCACGCACCCTCGCGCGTTCCGGTCTGTCATTTCTACTCAGGATTCCTCGCAGGGCTGCTCACACAAATCGAGACGGACTGTCGGGACGCGCGGTTCCCTGCCGTTCGTGTCCTTCGCCGTGCTGAAGAAGCGCGCGAGCACGAAGGGCAACGACCTGTGATGGCTCCGCCCGCAACGCTCCCACGTCCTAGTCCCTGAAGGGAATCCACCTTTGTCGGGTGGGCTGCCGCTCCGAGAATCCGGATGATACGACCCGTTCATTTAAGGTCACGGAAACGCTCGGCCGCCTCAGGAGGAGCAAGGCCCAGGATCAGCGCAGCGGGGGCGATGCAAGGTGAGCCCGGAGGAAGACCTATTCGGATCACTCCACGATGATGATTTCAGGGGTCCTACTGCTGTAGATGCCCTCGGAGTCGGGTCGGTGGCATCATGATGGGACGTTCAGCCCCCCTCGAACCGGTCCCCTCGGGACGGTGCGTTCCATGACGACTCCTTCGTACGAGATTCGAGGGTCCCTACTGACGGAGATTGAGGACGAGGCCAGCAGGGGGGAGATATCCGGAGAGAGGCTGGCGGAGCTCGCACGCGCGCACGACGTCTCCCTTTCAACTGTACAGAGCTTGTACACCTTCTACTTCCCCCATGGCGCTGAAGCGAAAATCAGAGTGTGCAACGGTCTGCCCTGCGTCCTCCGGGGGAGGAGGAAGGCCATGGATGAGTTCGATGCTTCGGGGCTGGATTGCGGCACGGTGTCCTGTCTCGGTTACTGCGCAAAGGCTCCCG
>JBBSVS010000328.1:0-3854 GCA_038046665.1 Thermoplasmatota archaeon | reverse complement strand
CAATGAGTTGGCCCTCATCCCGACAATCGGCCCGAACCTCGCGAAGAGAATCAAAGAGCAACTCGGCGAGAAGGTGGAAGCCAAGGAGATCGAGGGCCAAGCCGCGCTCGGTGATTTCGCATGAGCCACATCGTCGCCGGGGCACGGGCGCGTGTTACCGATCCCGAGGCGGTGCTCCGCGCAACCCGTTCCTGGGCCTCCGAGCATGGCTCGGAGGTGTGCCTCGCGGACGCCCGAATCGTTTTCGGGCGGGACCACCTGGAATCCGCGGCCCTCCATGCGGAGCGGGCGAGGGACTCGAACACGATGGCCACGCGCTCCCTTGCCATGGAGACGCTCCTGTACGCCGCCGGAGAGAGGCAGGTGACGGAGGCGATCCGCGTGGCGGGCCTGCGACCGGACACGCAGGCCGTGGGGATCGTCCTCTTCGGTCGCGCCTCCGTTGACGATTTGCTTCAGGAGATGGGGTGGTCCCGGGAGGATGAACTCCTGTCCGAGGAGGGGAAGTCTCTCGAGGCATTCGGCATCTCGAGGCTCCAGGCAGCGTCCCTCTCGAAGGAGCGGTCGCTTGACCTTGTGCTGGAGAAGGTCGCCCTGGTGGACCTGGAGAAGTGACGCTCATCGCCAGGAGGGCAAGATCGTGGTCAGATGGAAGGCGCGGGGCGCCGGGCCATCCCTCAGCCTCAGTCCTTCTTGGTCCAGGGGAGTCTTCGGGAGGTCACGGACCGGCTCGCTCCGGCTCCGGGGAGCGACGGAGGAGGAGGTACCGAGGGTGAAACTGGTACCGGACGTGGCTGCCAGGGCCATGCGAGGCCCGGAGGGATCATGGATGTGCGGGAACCCCCCGGGTGCGGCGGCCAGGATTTGAACCTGGGAACCCCTTCGGGACGAGACCCTAAATCTCGCGCCGTTTCCGTGCTTGGCTACCGCCGCGTGGGCGGGAAGCCGCGCGCCCGTAGAAAAGGGTTCCCGCCCTCCTCTCGCACCTGCAGATGGGAAAGGTAGATGGGCTCTCGGGTCATCTCAGAGGGCGATGGGGTTCGAGCGCCTGCCCTTCGACCGGGAGTCCTATCTCACGGACGTCCACATGTTCCAACAGGACGCCTTCGGCGCTGTATACCTGATCGACGACGATCGGAAGGCCATCATCGAGACCGGCACGTCGTGGGAGGTACCGCGGATCCTCGACGCAGTCCGCGCCTTCGGCCTCAAGCCCGAGGACGTGGACGTCCTGATCGTCTCCCACATCCATCTCGACCATGCGGGTGGCGCGGGGTTCCTCCTGGAGTCCATGCCCCGCGCGAAGGTCTTCGTCCACGAGAGGGGCTACAAACACCTCGCGGATCCGTCGAAGCTCCTCGCGAGCGCCCAGGCGGCCCTGGGCCCCGAGGCGGAGTACTTCGGCACGATGAAACCGATCCGCGCGGATCGCCTCGTCTCCGTGACGGACGGTCTCACCCTCGATCTCGGGAAGCACGAGCTCCTGTTCCTGGACTCGCCGGGCCACGCGCCCCACGAGCTCACGATCCTCGACCGCCGCAACGGATGCGTTTATACCGGCGACGCTGCGGGGCTGTACTTCCCGGGAGACGAGATCCTCATGCCCGTGGCACCCGCGCCGGCCTTCGACTTGGAGAAGAACCTCCAAACCTTCGAGCGCCTCCTCTCCCTCCAGCCTCGGGCCCTCCTGTTCAGCCACTACGGACCGCATCACCGACCGAAGGAGGCCATCGAGAACATGATGGCGATGTACCCCGCGTGGGCCCGCATCGTCGCCGAGAAGCTGCCCACGGTAGGAGAAGACGGCGTCCTCAAGGAGATGTATGACATGAGCTGCCGCGCGGCGAAGCGTTATTCGCGCGAGTTCCTGGAGCGCAGGATCCGCGTGAGCATCACGGGCCTGGCGGACTACCATGCGAGGATGGAACGTGCTGCCCCAAAGCGTTGAGGAAGTCATCGAGGACATCGAGGCCGACCACACGAGCGGTGCGTCGCGGATCGCATCCATGGGCCTCCAGGCCCTGGAGGACCTTGTGAAGGCCGCGGGACCGCGGCTCGACGCCGCCACGGTCCAAGAGGCGGCGCGCCGCATCGCCGACGCGCAGAGGACGAACGCGGCCTTGTACAACGTCGCCCAGCTCTTCGCCCGGCTCGTATCGGAAGGCCATGACCCGAAGGAGGTCCTCGTCCACCTCAAGGAGGAGCTCGAGACCGCGCGGGACCACGTCGCCCGCACGTTCCTCAAGGTCGCCCCGGACCGCGGGACCGTGGTGACGCTCACGTTCAGCGCGAACGTCCTCGCGTCTCTCCAGCTCGCCGCCTCGAAGGGACGCATCGAGCGCGTCTACGTGATGGAGGCCCGTCCCGTCATGGAGGGCCGCTTCCTCGTTGTCGCCCTCACAGAGGCGGGCATCCCGGCGACCCTCGTCCCGGATGCGATGGGACCCGGACTCATGGCCGAGGCCACGTACGCCCTCGTCGGTGCGGACACGATCCTGCGGGACGGCTCCTTCGTGAACAAGACCGGGAGCTATGGCCTCGCCCTCGCCGCGGCGGATTACAAGAAGCCCCTCTACGTGGCCGCGGAGACCTTGAAGTTCGACGCGCGCCATGACCTAGCCTCCTGGCCCGGCGGCCCGGAGATGAACCCCCGGGAGGTCTGGCCGAATCCCCCCGAGAGGATCGACATCCGTAATCGCTACTTTGAGGCCGTGCCGGCCCGGCTCGTCGCCCTGTACGCCACGGAGCGCGGGACCTACGCGCCGGACATTGTGAAGACGATGCTGTCCCAGGCAGGGAGGGCCCCGCGCGGCGAGCGATGAATGAAACCGTTCAATTCGAGCGTTTCCGCGGACAGAAGGCATTTCCGTGACACCAAAGTTCATATAGCATCGAGTATAACAGGCTTATAGATAACATGGCGCAGCAGGAAATCCATATCGTCCTCGTCTCGAACGACCCCCAACGCGCGTACCCGGCCTTCCAGCTCGCGATGGGCGCCGCCGCGATGGGCCACAAGGCCCGCGTGTACGCGACGACGGCCGGGCTGGACCTCTTGAAGAAGGGCGCGGCCGACAAGATCCAGCTCCCCGGGTACCCGCCTCTCGGTCAGGTGATCCGGGACGCGATCAAGTATGGCGCGGACGTCTGCGCTTGCGCGGCATCGAGCGAGATCCTGAAGAACCAGGGCATCACGCCGGACACGGTCGAGCCGGGAGTTCGTCTCGAGGACATGATCGGCTTCCTGAACGGCGCGCTGCCCGCGGCGAAGAACGGCGGCGTCGTGACGTTCATCTGAGCGAGAGCATGGCCGAGACAATCCAGGAAACGAGGGCCCCCGCTCTCCTCGACACGCGCGGGCTCCTGTGCCCCTACCCGTTCATCCAGGCGAAGCAAGCCCTCGAGGCCCTGCCACACGGATCCGAACTAGAGATCCTCACGGACAGCGAGCCCACCGCGAGGTCGTCCGTCCCGACTCTCTGCGAGCAGAACGGTTATACGTACACGATTGCCAAGGAAGGAGAGCTCTGGCGGCTCGTCGTGCGCAAGCCGTGACTCGCAAAGGTTCATTCCCCGCCGTCAGGTAGGCGGCTGCGATGGAAGGTGCCGACGCTCCGACCGAGTCGGATCGAATCCGCGATGGCCTCCGGCTCTTCAACGAGGAGTTCTTCTTCGAGGCACACGAGGTCCTCGAGGATGTGTGGCACAAGGAGCATGGGGAGCCGAGGCTGTTCCTCCAGGGGCTGATTCAGCTCTGCGCGGGATTCCACCATCTACAGAACGGGAACTATCGCGGGGCCGTGGCGCTCCTTCAGCGCGGCGCGGACAAGATGCGGAAGTATCCGGAGAGGTAC
>JBBSVS010000327.1:360-1283 GCA_038046665.1 Thermoplasmatota archaeon | reverse complement strand
GCCGCCGCCCATCTGGCCACCCTGACCTCGCAAAGCTTTCTATGAGGTCCGCGGCATACCGCGCGGAGGAATCATCATGGCGGTCCGCCCCTGGCTCGAGCGCTTCGCCGACGAGGTCGTCACGATCAAGGAGCCCGTGTCTCGCGAGATCGAGGTGACCAGGCATCTCGTCGCTCACCCGAACGTCCCCGTGCACTTCACGAATCTGGATGGCTTCGACGCCACGGGGAACCTCTGGTCGACGCGGGACCGCGTGGCCGCTTCCCTGAACATCGCAAAGGAAGAGCTGCTCTCCAGGCTCCTCGAGGCCCAGACCCATCCGAAGGATACGCGCCTTGTCGAGCGAGCGCCGTTCCTGAAGAACGCCTCGCCGGACGTGGACCTCCTCGACTCCCCCGTGCCGAAGCTCTATCCGAACGATGCCGGCCGCTTCGTCACCGCGGGCGTCTGGGTCGCGGAGTGGGAGGGCGTACGGAACCTCTCGTTCCACCGCATCCAGATCCTGGATGAGACGCGCGGCGCATGCCGGATCGTGCCCCGCCATCTTCGGCACATGTACGACGAGGCGATCAAGGCGGGCGAGGAGCTCAAGGTGGCCGTGTGCATCGGCCTGGACCCTTGGCTCCTCCTCGGCGGCGGGACCTCCGTGGAGTACGGCGTGGACGAGAGCCGCATCGCGTCCGCGCTGACCCAGTCCACCCTGGGAAAGCCCGTGGACATGGTGAAAATCGAGGACGGGCTCACGGTGCCCGCGGACGCGGAGTACGTGCTCGAGGGCCGCCTCACGAAGGAGACCCACGAGGAAGGACCGTTCGTGGACGCGGTGCGCACGTACGACCGCGTACGGAAAGAGCCCGTGCTCGTCATCGACCGCATCTACCATGTCTACGATCCGATCTTCCACATCATCGTGGGCGGGCTCG
>JBBSVS010000327.1:0-350 GCA_038046665.1 Thermoplasmatota archaeon | reverse complement strand
CGACGAGCACTTCATGTTCATGGGGATGCCCCGCGAGCCCGTAATCTACCAGGCGGTCTCCCGCGCGGTCCCGTACGTGAAGGCCGTGCGCCTCACGGAGGGCGGGTGCGCGTGGCTTCACGGGGTCGTGTCGATCCGCAAGCAGCACCAGGGTGACGCCAAGAACGCCATCATGGCGGCGTTCGGCGCGCACACGTCGATGAAGCAGGTCACGATCGTCGACGAGGACATCGACGTGTACGACGACCGGGACGTGGAGTGGGCCGTGGCCACGCGGTTCCAGGCGGACCGCGGGCTCGTCGTCCTCCACGGCGTCCACGGCGAGGACCTCGGCGAGCACGGCTACTTCG
>JBBSVS010000326.1:0-2109 GCA_038046665.1 Thermoplasmatota archaeon | reverse complement strand
CGCTCCGGAGGTCTGCTCGAGGCGTCTCTCGACGCGGAGGGCGCGAGCGAGATCCTCGACCGGAACGGGGTCATCGCCGCGAAGTTCGTGGGGCGCGCGCCAGGCGGCTACGGGGACTTCGCGGCCGCCTTGGACAAGATCCTGGGGTCCTAGAATGGCCTCCGGACTCTCCCGCGGGGACCTCCTGCTCCTCATCGCGGTCCTCGCGGTCTTCGGCGCCGCGGACGCGGCCTACCTGACGTGGCAATGGTACGAGGCGGCCAGCTCCTCCTGGTGCGACCTGAGTTCCTATTTCAGCTGCAGCCGCGTGCGAGCGAGCGAGTTCTCATCCGTCGGCGGGATCCCCACCGCGCTCATCGCCGTCGCGGGCTTCCTGATCCTGCTCGTCCTCGTGGTCTTGGCGTTCCGTGGCGTCGAGCTGCTCGGGCCTTGGAGCTTGGATCGCTGGCTCTTGGTCTTCGCGGGCATCGGGGCCCTCCTGGGCCTCGGCTTGACCCTCGTCGAGATCTTCGTGATCGCTGCCATCTGCATCCTCTGTGTGATCGGGTTCGCCATCGACCTGGGGATCCTGTTTTTCGCCTGGCGCCTCGACAACACACCCCTTGAGGCAGAGGCCTAACGAAGGATTTATTGCGGTGAACCGGGTGGGGCGCAGCGGGGGGCTCGGACCCGGGTGAATCGCCGTCGGGTGTTCCAGATCGTTGCCGTCGCGAGCGCGGTTGTGGCCTACGCCACGGTCATCGTCGGCGGCACCGTGCGCTCGGCCGGTGCGGGGATGGGCTGTGGGGCGGACTGGCCCCTCTGCAACGGCTCGATCATCCCGGACCTCAGCGATCCCGATGTCGCGATCGAGTTCTCCCACCGCGTTGTCGCCTTGAGTGCGGGGATCGTGTTCCTCTTGACCCTCGTCCTCGCGTTCCTCTGGTATCGGAAGGACAAGAGGATCCTCTTCCTGTCCGTTTCGAGCTTCCTCCTCGTGGTTGCGCAGGCACTCCTCGGGGCCCTCACCGTCCAGACGGATCTCAGCCCCGTCCTCGTCACGGCCCATCTCGCCGTGGGCACGGCGACCTTCGCGGCGGCCCTGGCCCTCGCGCTCATCGCCCTCATGCATCCGCCCGGGACGCCTGCGGACGAGGAATCGAAGACCACGGCCAGCTGAGGCTCACTCGACCGCGAAGTGCACGAGGAACATCGCAAGGAAGGCGAGGCCCGCCGCGACGGCCCACCGCGGATCCTTTTGGGTCACCACGCGCGGTAGAAGGCCAATCAGGATCAGCATGAACGCAATCCCCATCTTGAGAGAAGACACGAACATCAGGGTGGCTTGGTCCGCGGTCAATGTAGCTGAGGAGTAGCCGGAGGCGAACAGGGCCACTGGCAGGTAGGCGGCGGGCAGGGCGAGGAGGCCCACGGTCAGGAGACCGAGGGACTTCACCGGGCGCCAGGAAGCCACGAGGGCGGGGACCACCACGAGGGCTCCTTCGGCGAAGCGGTGCACGAAGGTCGCGGAGACGATCAGGGGCGTGAGGGTCCATCCGAGCGGGAGCGGTCCCGCGTAGGCCTCGCCGAGCACCTGACCGTCCGAGACGCTGTGGAGGGCGAGGAAGACCAGGGCCGCCCACGCGACCCTCGAGGCGAAGGAAACCCCTCCCCCGGTCGTCCGGCCGAGCAGGAACCAACCGAGTCCGAGCCCCAGCAGGAGCCCCAGCGCGAGCGTGACCGCGGACGCACCCGCGCCCGCGGTGAATTGGGAGTCCAGCTCCAGGATCGTCGCAGCGGCGTGGGCGATCCCCAGGAATGCCACGATCCCGATCAGGGCGCCCCACACCAGGGCCTCACGCGACCGGAGACGTCCCTCCAGGAACACGAGCAGGATGGCCCCCATGGGCATGATCCCGAAGCCGACGGCGAGGAGCCTGAGGTCCAACGCGGGCGCCTCACTTCTGACGGCGGGCCGCCCGCACCGCGCGGACTTGGTAGACTGCCGCGAGGACGAGGACCGCGATGATCGTCGCGACCATAATCCCCGGGATGAGGTCTATCTTGAAGCCTCCGGACGGCGCCGGCACGTTCCCCAGGATGACGATCGTCCCGGTCATCGAAGTGGGA
>JBBSVS010000325.1:0-3941 GCA_038046665.1 Thermoplasmatota archaeon | reverse complement strand
TCAGCCAGCGCTTCGCCCAGATGGCGAAGGAGCGGCTCGTGAACTCCCACAAGCCTCCGGAGGCCGTCTCCGGGGCCGCGAAGGCCGAACTCGAGACGGGGAAGGCCGAGCTGGCCAAGGAGCGGAAGTTCCTCCAGCGGCGGGCCATCGAACTATTGGACCGCGAGGAACGCGTGCGGGACCGCGAGCTCAAGATCGAGGAGCGCGAGGCCGACCTAGCGAAGCGGGAGGAGGAGATCACCGCCAAGACGGCGTCCCTCGAGAAGATGAAGGCTGCGGTCGCGCCCCCGGCTCCAACGGGCGTGAACGCGGACGAGACCCGCAAGGACATCGAACGCCGCGTGAAGATCATCCAACAGAAGGCGCTCGAGCTGCTCGACCGGGAGGAGAAGCTCCGGAAGCGGGCGGCGGAACTCGAGGCCCTCGAAGCCCGTCTCTCGGGCCGGGTGACCGCCGAATAAGCCCGCCCCTTCCTCCAGACGGAATCACGTCAGATAACCACCGAAGGCTCCTTAAATAGGTCCCTCGAAGCTCGGATTCCTGACTGCCGGCAAGGGGGAGTCCACGCCTTTTGCCGGGGGATTGCGGGCATGCGAGCCACGCTCAGGTCCACGGTAATCCTCCTTCTCGTGACGCTGAGCACGATGGCCATTCTGCTCGGGCCGTCGCTCCCCGCGGCCTCGGACCCTTGGATCGTGAACAACGGGAACGGGACCTCGGACGCGGCCTGGAACTTCACGAACCCCGCCAACTACAGCCTGTCCAACCTCAGCCTCGCGGGTGGGGTCGCTTCCCTCGCCCAGAAGACCTCGTGGTGGAACAGCACAACGGCGGCGGATTTCTCAGGTCCGAGCAGCTCCACAAACATTGACCTGAACCACTTCCCTGGGACCGTCAATCTCGCCTTGACTACGCAGTCTCCCGCGACCCTCACCCTGCAGCCAGATCCCGCGGCCGGCCAGGATTCCTACCTGGATGGTACGCCCGGATCCAAGACCAACAATTTCGGGACCGCCACGACGATGCTCTTGAACAACTCGGGGTCAACGGTGCAGAGGCCCGTCATTCGGTTCGATCTCACGGCGCTACCAGCGAACGCGTTCATTGACGGCGCAACCCTGCAACTGTACGAGAATAGCGGGGTCGGAAACTCCTTCACCGCGGATCTCCACTACCTCACAACCGCCTGGAATGAAGCCACGGTCACATGGAACGCGCCGTGGACCTCCGCCGGCGGAGACTTCTCCGGCTACGTGGCCACGCAGGCCCCCTTGACCAACACCGCGGGATGGGTCAGCTGGAATGTGACCCAACTCGTGGACTTGTGGTACCGCGGGCGCCTCGCGAACGACGGTGTAATCCTCACCATGCCCTCCCAGGGCGTGGGCTCCCAGAAGAGTTTCTACACCTCGGACTGGACGACCGCCAGCCAGCGGCCCCAGCTCACGATCAACTACCGGGTCTTCGGGGCCACCGGGACCTACGTGTCCAAGGTCGGCGGGTCCGCATCGATGGCGAACTGGGCCACGATTTCCTGGAATGCGACGACCGTCTCCCTCGTCTCAGACGAATTCAACGGGACGTCCCTGGACCCGAAGTGGACATGGACCAACACGCCGCCTTCCTACGATGTCGGGATCACGACGCCTGGGAGCCTTCGGGTGAACTCGAGCACGGGCGTGGACCTCTGGGGCGGAACCTTCACGGGGAACGTCCTCGCCCAACCCGTCGTGGGCAACTTCACTGCCACGATGAAGTTCAGCGTGAGCCCGACCCTTCCCTACCAAAAGGCTGGTCTCATGGTCTACTTGGATAACCGGAATTGGTACTCCGTTGGAAAGACCTTCACAGGCGGCGCGGTGAACTGGGCCGTCACGTACACCGCGGACGCCGTGTCCACGGGGACGGCTTACAACACGACGAGCGGGAACCCCGTCCCCGCTTGGGTGCGCATCGTCCGATCGGGGAACAGTTTCGCTTCCTACGTGAGCTCCGACGGAGTGGCGTGGACCCTCGCGTACACGTACACGCCCGCCGTGGAGTACCCGCTCGAGGTCCGCATCGCGTTCTTCGTGGCCGACGGGAAGTCGGGCGCTGTCCTCCGTCCCGACGTGGACTACATCCGGGTGACCTTCCCGACGATCTCGACGGTGACCGTCCAGACCCGCACGGGAAACGTGAACCCGCCGGACGCAACATGGTCTGGCTGGTCGGCAGCGTACCCCACGCCGTCGGGATCCGTCATGAGCGGCAGCGCGAGCTACATCGAGTTCCAGCTTTCGTTCTCCACGGGCCCCGCGTCCCAGATGCCAAGTCCGGGCACGAGCCCGGCCGTGGGAGACGTGAACATCTCCTGGAGCAGCTATTTCGCCTCAGGCAGTCTCGACACGAACGACCTCGCGCCCTCGGACCTCGCCTCATGGGGCAACTTCACCGTCACCCAGACCCTGAACGGTCAGGCCATCGCATACGCGTATTCGCTGGACTCCGGCTCCTCGTGGACCTCGGTTGTGCCGCCCGCGAACCTGAAGTCCGTGAGCATCGCCTCCGCAAAGATTCGATTCCGGGCGACGCTCTCGACGACGAATACCCTCGTCACCCCGACCTTGAGCGAGATGCGCCTCGAGTACTTCCACAGCCTGGACCACTTCTACGTTACCGCGTCGCCGACGGCGACGGCGGGCGCTGCCTTCACCGTGACCGTCACGGCCAAGGACAAGTCGAACAACACGATCACGAGCTGGACGGGGACGGTCTCCCTGGCCGCCCGCCTCCTGGACGGCGTCACTCCGGGCGGCGGCACTCTCGGGACGACGAGCGTGGCGATCACCGCCAACGGGGTCGCCACACTCGCCACGGAGACGTACACGAAGGCGGAGACCATCCGCATCCTCGCATCCTCCGGATCCGCCACGGGCCTGAGCAGCGGCACGGTCGTGTCCCCGGGGGCCCTCGCCTCCATCGTGGTCACGCCGGACAACGTGACCCTCCTCCTGCTCGACAGCCAAGCCTTCACGGCTCAGGGATACGATGCCTGGAACAACACAATCGCCGGGCTGAGCTACAGCTGGGTCCTCGCGGGCGGCATCGGCACCCTGAACACCACCACCGGCGCGAGCGTCACGTTCACCGCGAACGCGGTAGGCAATGGCACCCTCACGGTCACGTCGGGATTCTCGAGCCGGGTAGCCCAGATCCGTGTGGTCATGGGCACGAGACCGTGGATCGCGATCAGCGCCCCGGCGAACGACACCTGGCTCACGGGTGTCGTTACAATCCGCTACACGAACAGCTCCGATTCGGTCTCCGTGCGATTTGAGTACGACGGCGGCGCGGGGTGGACTCTCATCGGGACCACGTCAACGCTGAATGGGGTCTTCTCTTGGAACACCGCAGGGCTGAACTTCACCGGAGGCAGCCTGCGGGCCATCGTCACGGACAACCGCACCATCACGAACACCACGGTCGTCTCGCCGATCAGCGTGGACAACGCGCCGCCCGCCATCGCCTTGGGAAACGTCACGGACAACCAGACAGGGAATGGGACGCTTACCCTGACCTACGTTACCTGGCCGGACGTCGTGCGCGTGGACTTCAGCTACTTCGACGGAACATGGCACACGATCGGTTCGGACCTCACGATCGACGGAACGTACCTGTGGTCCCCGAGCGGAGCCATCAACGGGGTGACGGTGAAGGCCGTCGCCGTGGACCGCGCCAACCTAACGGGCGTGGCCGAGAAAATGGGCGTCGGCCTGATGATCATCGGGACGAACGCGCCGTCCATCGCAGCCATCCCGACCCTCCACATCCAGACGGGCGTTCCCTACGTCCTCAACCTCACATACTACGTGTCCGACGCCGACACGCCCTTGTCCGCCCTGACAATCTGGGACTCGGACGCAGCGAACGTCACGACCGCCGGCGGCACTTATCCGAGT
>JBBSVS010000324.1:0-4012 GCA_038046665.1 Thermoplasmatota archaeon | reverse complement strand
ACGATCGCCGCGCTCAAGGAGCATCCCACGCTCAATGCGAGCGTGGACGACGAGCGCCAGGAGATCGTCATCAAGCATTCCTTCAACATGGGCATCGCCACGGCCACGGAGGAGGGCCTCACGGTCGCCGTCATCCACGATGCGGACCGGCTCGGGCTCTGGGACCTCGGGAAGGAGGTGGACCGCCTGGCCACAGCCGCGCGGGACAAGAAGCTCACCCTGAACGACGTCCAGGGCTCCACGTTCACGATCACGTCCCTGGGCAAGGAGGGCGGCATCCTCGCCACGCCGATTATCAACTGGCCCGAGGTGGCCATCCTCGGCGTCCACAAGATCGAGAAGCGGCCCGTCGTTCGGGACGACCACATCGTGATCCGCGAGATGATGTACCTCTCCTGCTCCTTCGATCATCGAGTGATCGACGGCCACGTGGGCGCGGCCTTCGTGCAGTCGGTGAAGAACTACCTCGAGCACCCCGCGATGCTCTTCGTCGGCCTCGAGTAGACGCGGTCCCGCTGATAATCACGGGAGAAAACGCGGGACGCCGTCAGCAATTCCTTAATACGAGGAGCGGGATAGGACGCCGAAACGAGAAGGATGCGATGAACGCCCTCCGCCTGGTGATGCCGCTGGGCCTCGTGCTCGTCCTGAGCCTCGCCGCCTTCGGCGCCTCTGCGGCCTCGCCACCGGCCAACGTGCCGACATGGTCGGTCGGGCAGGCGGTCGGCTACGGAACGAGCCTCGACCTGACCTCCCTCGTTGACACGTACGTCCTCAACCAAATCCGGAGCAACCCGACCGCGTTCAACATCACGTCCATCAACGCCCTGAACTTCACAGGATCATTCGACAGCTGGTCCTACGAAAAGGTCACCCAGAAGACGGACACGTACTACGTGCTCAGTTCCCAGTCCGCCGAGGGCATCAAGTTCCACCTCGACGTAAACGCCACCATGAACAACCTACCCGTTCCCGGGGCCTACGCGGGGACGCGCAGCGCGTATGGCGTCTGCCTGCCCCCGACCATCCCGATGGCGGCCCGCGCCGTCGCGGTAACCGTCGACGCGAGCGCCTTGACCACCACGTCGGGCACAACTCGCCAGCAGGTGACGAACCTCGCGTACATGACCGAGACGCTCAACGCCACGGTTCAGGCGAGCGTCGCGGTCTCGGCGTACAACCTGCCCTCCTCCTCGACCAACCAGACCACATGCGTGGAGACGGTCGCCTACGAAAGCCCGTCCTTCACCCTCACGGTCGACACGTGGAACCAACTACGGATGCTCTTCCAGCCCGCCTGGGACTTCTTCAACTTCCCCATCTCCGACAACAAAACGTGGTGGGCAAACACGACCGCGACCATGGGGGCGACCCTGTCCGGCACGATCAACGTGCAAGGATTGAGCAGCCAGGACCAAAAGGCCTTCTTCGACAACCTGACGAAAGCCTTCCAGAGCGCCGGGCTCGCGGTCACGGGCCTCGACCACTTCCCCATCGACCTGGCGAAGATCACGATCTCGGCCGGCCTGACGAACATCGTGCAGAACGGAGTCGTTCAGGACTACCCAACCCCGCTCCACCAGTCCTTCCGCGCCATCTCCTCCGCCCAGACGCTCTCGGATGGCTCGATCCATCCTGTCTACCTGATCACGAGCTCACAGTACCAGTGCCCGCCTGCTGGAGGCACGCTTTCTCTCCCGGTGGACTATGCGGCCGTCTACGCCCCGGACTTCCCCGCCCAGAATGCGGGTATGATCGTAGGATACCAGCTCCTCGTGTGCGTCGGAACGACGAACTTGCCGGGTTTCGAGCTGAAGAACATCGCGCCCTCGGACGCCCAGAACAAGATCGGGCAGACAGAGTCGAACTACAATCCCTTCCCGCCGGCTCCGGGCAACACGATTGTGGACTTCTTCGTGGCCACGCCCTACCGGGGCTTCCTGATCCTCGCGGTCGTGGTCGTCGCAGCGGTGGCGTTCCTTTTCGTGCGGCGCCGCGGACGACGGATGGCCCCGTCCATGCCGCCCCCCGCCCCCCCACCCGGGACACCGTAGACGCAAAGGCATATGGGGCGGCGGCCCCTTCGACCCCGCCGTGACGCGACGCGCCGACGTGGTCGTCATCGGCGGCGGGCCGGGCGGGTATCCTGCCGCGATTCGTGCGGCCCAGCTCGGGAAGTCCGTCCTCCTCATCGAGCGGCACAAGCTCGGCGGAGAATGCCTGAACTACGGCTGCATTCCGAGCAAGGCCCTCATCCATGCGAGCAATCTTGTTCACACGATCCCCAAGGCCCAGGAGTGGGGCGTCACCGCAGGACCGGTGAAGGTGGACGTGGCCCGCCTGCAGTCCTGGAAGGGCTCCGTCGTGGACAAGCTCGTCGGCGGCATCGGGCAATTGCTCAAGGGGAACCGCGTGGAGGCCGTGTTCGGCGAGGCGTCCTTCACCGGCCCGCAGACCCTTTCCATCCGCAGGAACGAAGGAGGCAACGAGGATGTCGAGTTCGGCGACGCGATCATCGCCACGGGCGGCCGGCCCTCTGACCTCCCCGCGTTCCGCTTCGACGGAAAGCGCGTCATCAGCACAAAAGAAGCGCTCGAGCTGCCCTCCATCCCGGGTACGCTCCTCGTGATCGGGGGCGGGATCTCCGGCCTCGAGATCGGGACGCTTTACGCCAAGCTCGGGAGCAAGGTCGTCGTCATCGAGCTCTTGGAGCAGCTCCTCCCGGGCATGGACCCCGAGGTCGTTCGCGTCGTCGAGCGACATCTGAGGAGGCTTGGCATCGAGTACCACGTGAAGTCCCAGGCGAACGCGTGGCGCGAGGCCGCCGGCGTGACGCTCGTGGATGCCGTCGCTCCCGAAGGCCCGCTCGTGGTGCGCACGGACGTGATCCTGGTCACCGTGGGCCGCCGGCCGAACACGGACGGCCTCGCCGCCGACAAGGCGGGCGTTCAGCTGGACCCCAAGGGATACGTGACCGTGGACCGGCAGCTGCGCACCTCCAACCCCCACGTGTACGCAGTGGGCGACGTCATCGGACAGCCCTTCTTGGCCCACAAGGCCACGAAAGAAGGCCTCATCGCGGCCGAGGTCATCGCAGGTCAGGCGGTCGAGATCAACTACCGCGCGATGCCTTCCGCGATCTTCACGGACCCGGAGATCGCCACGGTCGGCCTCCAGGAGTCCCAGGCCACCGTCGCGGGTCGCAACGTGAAGATCGGAAAGGTGCCCTTCGCGGCAATCGGCCGGGCGCTGACGACGGGCGAGGCGGACGGATTCGTGAAACTCGTGGCCGACGCGGACTCGAAGATCCTCCTCGGTGCGCAGATCGTCGGCCCGGAAGCGAGCAACCTGATCAGCGAGCTCGCCCTGGCCATCGAGATGGGGGCGACGGTCACGGACATCGCCCTCACGGTCCACCCGCACCCCACGCTGCCGGAAGCGATCATGGAGAGCGCGGAAGCGGCCCTCGGCCAGGCGATTCACGTGCTGAACCGATGAGGGCGACATGCTCGCGACGACGGAGACCGCGGAGCCCATGTACGTCATCCGGAAGGACGCGTGGCTCCTCGATCTGGGGCGGATGGCCTACGGGGACGTCTGGTCGATTCAGAAGGCCCTCGCCGAGCGCCGCGTGGATGACGCAATCCCTGACGGCCTCATCCTCGTCGAGCATGACCACGTGGTCACTCTCGGACGGCGCGGAACGAAGGACGACGTCCTCGAACCGGGTCTCCCGGTCTTCGAGGTCGAGCGGGGCGGCGAGGCGACGTACCACGGGCCCGGGCAGCTCGTGGGCTATCCAATCCTGAAACTGCCCGACCGCCTCGAAGTGAAACGCCTCGTCACGGACCTGGAGGAGGTCCTCCTCCGCACATGCGCGGACTTCGGCATCGAGGCCATGCGGGAGGGCCCGGAGCGGTGCGTATGGGTCGGCGGCAGGAAAATCGCGTCCATCGGCCTGGCGGTCCAGAAGAGCGTGACGTTCCACGGCTTCGCCCACAACGTGGACACC
>JBBSVS010000323.1:0-2810 GCA_038046665.1 Thermoplasmatota archaeon | reverse complement strand
ACTTCCCCGGCACGAGGATCCGCGCGGGTGCCCCGTGCTGGCCCAAGAGCGGCGCGTCGTTCATGTCGAGCACGAGGAGCGTCGCCGGGTCCATGGCCTTGACCAGGGGGATCGCGACCGTGTAGCCGTCCGCGCACGTGAACTCGACCCAGTCCGCGCTCGGCCGGACGCCCGCGGTCGTCAAGAGGTCCACGAGCCGAAGTCCCGACCATTTCGCGGTGCCGATCAGGTTCCCGCCCACCGCGTTGCTCACGCACTCCATCGTGGCGTACTCCTGCGTCTGCATCTTCGCCTGGAGGTCCGCGAGGGGGAAGGTGAGCGGCCTGGCCACGAGTCCGTCGATCGTGAGCCGCCACGTGGCCGGGTCCACAGTGGGGTCGATGACGTTCTTCGTGACCACGTAGAACTCGTCCGTGGGCGTGACCTCCTTCGCAAAGAGGTCCTGGACGGACGTGAACAGGAGCCGCGCGGGCGCCGAGATCACGGAACCGAGCCCGTACAGGGCGAGGGCGAAGGCGCCGATCGCCACCGCGCCACCAATGAGGAACTGCCGTCGCGTGAGGCCCAGGCCCTCCGGATGCCGGGCGGCGACGTCCACGAGGAAGTAGTCGAGCACGGCCGCGTAGATCCACGTCCCGACGAGCTGGCTGAAGGCCGCGAAGCTCGGGCCCACCACGGTCGCCGAGCCCAGGAAGCCGACGCCGAGGAGAGGAGACGCCACGACGAGGATGACCGCGGCTGCGCCGAGGGTGTACGCCATGATCACGGCCCAGCGCTGCGGGAGCCACTTCTGGATGCGGCGGAAGAACAGGGCCCCGATGCCGAAGGCTACGAGGATCGCGAGGACGGCGGCGGCGAGGCCGAGGACCTTCGCCCCTTCCCCCAAGGACCCGATGAAGAAAGACTCGATGGACCCGGGGATGTGCGTGATCACGGCTTCCAGCGCGACCTCGGGGAGGAAGACTCCGAGGCCCAGGACCCGCAGGATGAACGTGACCACGAGGGCGGCGACTCCCGCGAGGAATCCCGCGCCGAAGCGGGCCCAAGGCCAGGATCGCACCCGCGTCCATAGGGAACCGAGGGCCGTCGCCATGGGCGAACCACGCACGCGCCCGCCCATGAACGTTTGCCCCACTGAACAGGCACAAAGAATCCTTTAAGTAGCTTTACGCGCGTGGACGGCGCGGTCCGCATGTCTTCCTCCTACAGCACACAGGCCCACGTGGGGCGGCGCGTGGCCCTCACCGTCTTCTGGACGGTCGTCTTTATCTCCGGCCTGACAATCGGCCTCCTCGTCACGGTGCCGAACATCCGGGATGCGATCCAGGCGGCCTCCTCCACGCTGGCCTCCCAGACCTTCGCCCTCTCCGTGGCGGTCGCGATGGTCCTCTTGGGCCTATGGGGAATCGTCGGGAGCCACCGCAACCTCCGGCACGCGGTCGACCTGATCTCCGAGGTGGACCGGGCCCGGATTGACACGATTCAGCTCGAGGCCACACGGTACATGCAGAAGGGCAAGTGAACCCGGGGCTCATCCCTCACGGGGGGGCGCCGCGGAGGCTCGCGAGCACCTCGTCCGCGGCCCGGTATCCCGTCTCGATGGCGCCGTGGACCGTGGCCGGCTCTCCGTGAGTGTGCGTCGCCTCGCCGGCGAAGAACAGCACGCCGTCCTCGGGCGTGGCAAGATCCTTCCGATGGTCCACGGTCGCGTGCGGCGGGAGGAACGTGTAGCCGCCCCGGATGAACGGGTCCGTGGGCCAGCGCCCCACCGCCATGGCCTCCACCTCCCCCACCTGGACGTTCGAAGGGAGGATCGTCTCGAGCTCCTCGAGCGTGACCTGGAGGAGCTCCGCGTCGCCCATCGCCGATCGACCCCGGGCCTCCTTTCCGGTGATGAAGGCGGCGAGGGTCCGCGGCGGGTCCCTCGCGGCCACATAGGGGCGGTGGAACGTGCTGGGTGTCCCTCCCCAGAGGGTGCTGAAGTCACCGAGTCGCTCCATCAGGTTGCCGCCCTTCAACCGCATCTGGAGGGCCATCGCGTCGCCGAAGGCGATGACTTCGATGGCCCGGCGCTTGGCCACGGACAGCGGCGGCTCGAAAGCGACCACGCCGGCCTTGAGGATTCCCAGCGGGAGCGCGACCACGACCCGCTTCGCGCGGATCTCCTGAGCCGGCTTCCCATCCCCTCCGACGGCCTCGACCCGGACATCGTTCGAGGAACGTCGGATCCCCGTGACCCGGGTGCCGAGCCGGATCCTCTCCCGGAGGGGCACGGAGCGCCGTGCGAGCAGCTCCGAGTAGCCCTCGACCAACTGGAAGTTGTTGTAGCCGAACTCCTCCTCGGCCAGGGTCGCTTCGTTCGCAGGTCCCATCACGCCGACCTCGTCCGGCTCCGCCGCGGCCGCATGGGCATGGAGGAGGGTCACAATCTGGCGTGCGCCGGGGAGGGCGCCGACGCGGGCGAGCCAATCCGCGAGAGAGAGGTCCGGCCCGGGGAAGCGGGCCATCTTCTTCGGCAGGGAGTAGACCGCCTGGTAGAAAGCGCGCGGTCCGAAGGTCGGGTGAAAGGGAAGGAGCATCCAGGGGTACTTCGTGTACCGTCCGTCGCGCCACCAGCGGGCCCTCTTGAAGGTGGGAATCGACCGCGCGTGAAGCCCGCACTCCTCCACCCATCGATGCGTGCAGGCGTGCTTCCCGTGGATCATGAGCGCTCCGATCTCCAGAGGACGGCCTTCGGCCACCGAGTGGTCCGTCAGGACCCGACCGCCGATCCGATCCGCCGCCTCCAGGACCACGAAGTCCACGGAAGC
>JBBSVS010000322.1:0-1617 GCA_038046665.1 Thermoplasmatota archaeon | reverse complement strand
GGCCGGTTTCCAGGATGCGGAGGAGGAGCGTCGCTCGCACATGTTCGTGGCTCCCAACGCCGATGAGTATCTCGACCTGCTCCTGCGGGGCACGCCCTTGGGCCATTCCCTCAAGGAAGAGGACCACTCGGTGCAAGAGAAGATCCTCCGGAAGTCGCGAGAGAACCTGAAGCCCTGGACCTCGCGGAACGGCATCGCGATCCCATGCGAATGCGTGATCGCGACCGCGAGGAAGTGAAAAGCTCCTTCGCGATTTGGAGAAGAATCTCTAGACTCGGCGACGCGATGTTGAGCTCTCGTCGGACCCGTTTCGGATCACGTTCTCCGAAACGTCGTGCGGTTCGGGCGGCCTATTGGGCCACCACGAGGTTCGGCACGCCCTCGGAGGACCAGCCGCGGTACCTGTAGTACTCGCCTCGGAGGTTCTCCCAGGTCTCCTTGCCGAGCTTCACCGTCTTGCCGTTCACGTCCACGGCCTCCTCCACGAGGCGTACCGGGAGGGAATCCTTCTCCTTCGTGTGCCCGCGCTCGATGTCGAGCATGCGCTCCAGGTCCGTGATCCCGCGGGCGATGCGGCGCATCTCGTCCTCGGTCACGTCCTTTCCCAGGACCGCCTTGTAGGCCTCCGGTGTCTCCGTGAACGTGACCGGGGTGACGAGGGTGCAGATCCCGACCGAGTCGATGACCGCGGTCTCGTCGAGCAGGTCCGAGACCATCTTCGCCTTGCCCTCGGGGCCCGTTCGGGCGTCCAGGCTCATCCCAAGCTCCACGTACACGGTCCAGGCCTTGTTATGGCAGCCGTGGCGCGGACCGAAGACGTAGCAGAGGAACATGCCCCAGGAGCCGCGCGGGTCGTACGCCGGGAGCTCCATGCCCGCCTGCTGGATCGCGTAGTCCTCGGAGCCGCCGTTGAAGACGCGGCTCGCCCGCAATGTGCCTTCCGCGAGGACGTCGCCGACGCCGCGGCGGTGAGCGATCGCGTCGATGAGCTCGAAGATCTTCTCGTTGGACGCCCAGGTGTCCTTAACCAGGCCGCGCTCCACGACCTCCCGGTACCACCCGAGGATGCTCCCGGTAGAGATCGTGTCGAGGCCATACTGGTCGCAGAGCTTGTTCGCATGCACGATGAGCTCGGGGTCATCGTTGAGGATCTGAGGCCCGAAGGCCCACGTGGTCTCGTATTCCGGACCTCGGCCCTTGTCTCCATAGCGGGAGGTGTTCTCCCGGGTGCATCGGATCGCGCAGTCGAAGCACGTCGTGTAGCCCGTGAGGAGGTTCTT
The DNA here is from genome assembly GCA_038046665.1 of Thermoplasmatota archaeon. Classification (GTDB taxonomy): domain Archaea; phylum Thermoplasmatota; class Thermoplasmata; order RBG-16-68-12; family RBG-16-68-12; genus RBG-16-68-12. The sequence goes on along the minus strand of JBBSVS010000322.1, from coordinate 337 downwards.
CCACTGGGGGAAGTACAGATGGTCCCCCTGATCCCACTTCACGTCCTGCCAATTGTGCGTGGGCCAGAGGTTCCCCTCGTTCACCTTGGGCGGGATCTCCATCGTCCCCATCTCGTGGAAGTACCCGCTTCGTTCCTTGTTGTTCACGATGGTTTTCTTGTGGAACACCTTCGCCGGCTCGCCGTCGAGCCCCGGAATCGGTGCGGTTCCGAAGACCGTGATCGCCTTGAGCTTCTTCGCACCCAGAACGGCTCCGAGGCCGCCCCGTGCGGCCGAGCGATCCTCAAGGGCGATCCCCGCGACGCGAACGAGATTCTCCCCGGCTTGCCCGATACAC
>JBBSVS010000321.1:10505-10894 GCA_038046665.1 Thermoplasmatota archaeon | reverse complement strand
CTGGGCGGTTTCATCCTCGGGATGATCCTCGGCCTCATTGGCGGCATCCTGGGGATCGTGTTCAAGCCCGCCCCGCCTATGATGGCGCCCCCGATGGCGCCGCCGATGCCGCCGCAGTGAGGACGAAGCCAACACCGTCGTCGGCCACGCGGGGACGGAAGTCCCGTCTCCGCGCATCTTCTTCTTTGTTTGATTGAGCAGACCATAGTCTCGGCCTTGAGATTTCGAGCGAAGGATAGTTAACCCCCGCTTTTCCCTAGCACCCCGCGGAACGAAGGACTGAAGCCATGGCCGCTCCACCGCCAAGCTATGCGCCACCGCCGAGCTACTATCCCCCGGAACCCTACACCCCTCCGCACCGTCCGATCGGCGTGGCCATCCTCGTCATC
>JBBSVS010000321.1:0-10495 GCA_038046665.1 Thermoplasmatota archaeon | reverse complement strand
GTGGGCGCCCTCCTCTTGATCCTCGCCATTGGCATATTCGTGATCTCCGGGTTCATCGGTCTCGAGGGCCTTCCCACCTTCGGCCTTGCGGCCGCCTTTGTGGGCGCCGTGGTTCTGATCGTCGCCCTCGTCTGGACTGGGGTTGGGCTCGGGCTCTGGCACCTGCGAAGTTGGGCGTGGTGGCTCGCGGTCATCGTGATGGTCCTGTCGATCCTGGGAAGCTTCGCTTCACCGGCCTTCGCGCTCTTCCCGATCCTGATCCTCGTGTATCTGATCCTCGTGCGGCACCACTTCCGGTGAGGCCTCACGGCCCCCGGGCGTGGAGAAACCTTTTTATCGGGCCACCCTTTGGGCGGAATCCTGGCGTCCTTCAGGTATTACACTCGATTCGAGAGAGCCCGGATCATCGGCGCCCGCGCCCTTCAGATTTCCATGGGGGCCCCGACGCTCCTGCTGACGGAATCCGGTGCAGTGGACCCGATTGAGATCGCGACCTTCGAATACCAATCGGGCAGCATACCCCTGAGCGTCCAGAGGTTCGGGCATGCCCTCAATTGAAGCGGCCGGCATTCGCAAGATCCTCGACAGCCGCGGGAACGCCACGGTGGAGGTGGAGCTCCGCTCCGGTCCCCTGGATGCCCGCTATGCCTCCCCGAGCGGCGCGAGCACGGGGACGCATGAGGCCCAGGCGTTCCCCAAGGGCGGCGTGGACGCGGCGGTGGAGGCCTTTCGCAAGGAGGTCGCACCGCGGGTCAAAGGTCGCGACATCGAGGACCAAAAAGGACTCGACCGCCTCCTGCGGGAGATCGATGGCACGCCGAACTTCGCGAGGATCGGCGGGAACGTGGCCGTGGCCGTGAGCCTGGCTAACGCGAAGCTCGCCGCCGCGGCGGCAGGACAGCCGCTCTTCCACTACCTAAGTGGAGGCTTAGGAAGGTCGATGCCCTTCCCCTTTGGCAACGTGATCGGCGGAGGCCGCCACGCGATCGGCGGCACGACCATCCAGGAGTTCCTCGTGGTCTCCCAGAGCCCGAGCGCCTCCGCGAACGTCTTCGCGAACGCCCGCGTGCATGGCCTCATCAAGGAAGCCCTCATGAAGAAGTTCCCCGACGACCCGCTCGGTCGGGGAGACGAGGGCGCGTGGGTGGCGAAGCTCGATGACGAGGACGCCTTGGTCCTCTTGGCGGAAACCTGCCACGACGTCGAGAAGGACGTTGGGTTCCCGGTGCGGCCGGCGATGGATCTCGCGGCCTCCGAATTCTATGACGGCGGCAAGTATCACTACAAGGCGAAGTCTCTGACCCTCGAGAAGCAGCTCGATTTCCTCGAGCGTCTCGTGTGCGATTACGGCGTGTACGCGGTGGAGGACCCCCTCGACCAGGAAGACTTCGAGGGATTCGCGCGCCTCACCGAGCGAATCGGGGAACAATGCGTGCTCATCGGCGACGACATCTTCGTCACCAACGTCGAGCGCCTGAAGCGGGGAATCGACCGGAAGGCGGGCAACGCTATCCTTATTAAGCCGAACCAAATTGGGACCCTCTCCGAGACGCAAGCCACGGTGGAGATGGCTCGGAAGGCCGGATACAAGACAGTCGTCTCCCACCGCAGCGGCGAGACCACGGACGACGCGATCGCCCACCTCGCTGTGGCCTTCGGTTCCCTGGGCCTGAAGGCCGGGACCGTGGGCGGCGAGCGGATCGCGAAGCTCAACGAGCTCATCCGAATCCAGGAACAGATCCAAGGAGATGCGTGATGCAGGAAGAAGAGCAGACGGGCGTGAAGGGACTGCTCGTCCCCGAGGACGTCTACCTGACGTCGGGCGTGCACATCGGGACGCAGCAGAAGAGCGCCGACATGAAGCCCTTCATCTACAAGGTGCGGATCGACGGGCTCTACGTCCTGGACATCAAGAAGACGGACACCCGCATCCGCGAGGCGTCCAAGTTCCTCGCGCGTGTCAAGCCGGAGAACATCCTCGTCGTCGCCGCGCGGCAGTACGCGCAGAAACCTGCCAAACTCTTTGCGAAGGCGATCGGTGCGCAGGTCCTCGCCGGACGGTTCGTCCCGGGGACGCTCACGAACCCGAACCTTCCCGAGTACATCGAGCCGGAAGTCATCACGGTCACGGACCCCGCGGCGGACCAGCAGGCCCTCCGCGAGGCCCTCAACGTCGGCATCCCCGTCGTCGCCCTGTGCGACGCGAACAACGAGACCCGCTATGTGGACCTCGTGATCCCGACGAACAACAAGGGCCGCCGCGCCCTCGCGACGATCTACTGGCTCCTCACCCGGGAAGTCCTCAAAGCCCGCGGGGCGGTCAAGTCGGACGAAGAGTTTACGAGCACGATCGACGATTACGAGGCGTCCCTCTGACGGGTCGCCTCCCATGCGCTATCCGGCCGTTGCGGGTGCCTTCTACGAAGGTTCGAAGGAACGTCTCCAGCGTCAGGTCGAAGGTTGCTTCACGCATCGCCTCGGACCGGGGCATCTCCCGAAGAAGGGCAAGGGCGAGAAGCGCCTCGTCGGCCTCGTCGTTCCCCACGCGGGCTACATGTATTCCGGGCCGGTTGCGGCCTTCAGCTATGCGGCCCTCGCGGAGGACGGCCTGCGATCCTCCTACGTGGTCCTCGGGCCGAACCACTCCGGGCAGGGCGCGCCTCTGGCGGTCACCCGCCACGATTTCCAGACGCCTCTGGGTATCGTGCCCATCGACGCGGATGTCCTGGCCGCCGTCTCGAAGCCTCCCCTCGAGGACGACGTGGGCGCGCACCGCCACGAGCACAGCATCGAGGTGCAGCTGCCCTTCCTTCAGTTCCTCTCGCCGAACGTGAAGTTCGTGCCCATCTGCATGGCCTACCAGGAGTACGATCTCGCCTCCGAGGTCGGGGAGCTGGTGGCTTCCGCGGTGGCGGGCAAGGATGTCCTCGTGATCGCCTCCTCCGACTTCACCCACGTCGGACCGCAATACAATCAGATGCCGCCGCGGGGCAAGACCGCACCCGTTTGGGCCCAGGAGCAGGACGCGAAGGCAATCGAGCGCATCCTGGCCCTCGACCCGAAGGGATTCGCGAGCCGCGTCGCCCATGACGACATCAGCATGTGCGGGTACGGGCCCGTGACGGCGATGCTCACGGCCGCGAAGAGGCTCGGCGCGAAAGAGGCCAAGCTCCTGAAGTATGGCACCTCGAGTGACGTGAGCGGCGACCGAGACATGGCGGTGGGCTACGGGGCCCTCGCGCTCTACCGCTGATCGCGGCTTTCCTCGGAGAATTATCAGCCAAGGGAATGGGGACGACGTCCTTTTAACTGCACGGCAGGCTCCGCCGGATGTCCCTCGATGCCTGTCGTAACCATGACGGAAGTCGTGGCCGCGCTGCGCGCGACCGTCGGCCGGCGCGGCATGCCCGAGGAGGATCTGCGGACCCTCGCGAACTACCTGATGTCCTTCTTCGGGTTCGAGACAGAAGTCATCGACAACAACCTCGACGTGGCGGACCGCGACGTGTTCTACATGCTCGAGGAAGAGGGCCTCCTCACGACGCGCCAGGAAGAGGTCCTGATCAAGAAGGGGAAGATGTGGCGCATCCACTACTGGATCCTGCGCGTGGACCGGATCAAGGCCCTCTCGAAGCCGGCCGACCCGCCCAAGGCCGAGGACGCCTTCGCCGTGTACGGCGAGATTCCGGACGACATCTGGGCGCGGCAACTCCCTGCGCGGTGACGCCTCCGGCGCTCTCCTCTCCCGCTGCGCAATGGGAAGCGTCAGTTTAAATAGACCCGAAGGTTCGCTCGCCCTGACCCATGTCGGAATGGGACCCCCTCCTGTACGCGGGGGCCGCGATCCTCCTGTGGTGGCTCGGCCTCTACTTCCTCGACAAGCGCAAGATCCTGGAGAAGCACAACCTCTCTCTCGCGGGCCCCATCCTGATGTGGAAGACCCAGAAGGGCCGCGACCTCATCGACCGCATCTCGCGCCCGAAGCGCTTCTGGCGGTTCTTCGGGGACCTTTCTATCGTGCTCGTCGGCCTTACCATGGTCGGGACCACGGCTCTCCTCGTCTGGGAGGCCACCCTGGTGCAGAGCGCGGCCGTGCGCGCGAACCCGCCCTCGCCCAACCTGCTCTTGGGCCTCCCCGGGATCAACCCGCTCATCCCCGTGGGGTACGGAATCTTCGGCCTCGCGGTCGCGATCGTCCTCCATGAGTTCTCCCACGGGATCCTGTCCCGCGTCGCGGGCATCAAGGTCCGGTCCCTGGGAGGCGTCTTCGTCATCGTGCCCATCGGCGCGTTTGTGGAACCGGACGTGGACGAGCTGCGAGCCCTGCCCCGGCGAGAGCGCGCGCGGCTGTACGCCGTCGGTCCGGCGACGAACATCGTCATCGCCCTCATCTTCGCGTTCATCTTCTCCGCGGTGATGATGAGCGCCGTCACGCCGATCCACGACGGGGTGGGGATCGTGGGCTTCGCGGGCACGTACTCTCCCGCGAAGGCGGCCGGTCTCCAGGAGTACCAGATCATCACGTCGGTCAACGACATGCAGGTCCACACCTACGCCGAGTTCCAGGCGGCCATGGCCCTTGTGCGACCGAATCAGACGATCAACGTGACCACGTACGACAGCGCGGGGGATCACAACTTCCAGCTCACGACCGTCCCGGATCCCCAGGACCCGAACCGACCGCTCCTCGGGATCTATGGGCTCGACGTGAGCACGGACTACTACCACCCGCTCACGAACCCGGACCGGTTCGGCGGCGTCCCCTACGCGATCCTTTCCTACATCTCCTTGCCCTTCCAGGGCCGCGCGCCCATCCAGGACCCCGCGATCCGCTTCTACCAGATCAACGGCCCCTGGTCCGCGATCCCCGCCCCGCTATTCTGGTTGCTCGCGAACACCTTCTACTGGCTCTTCTGGCTCAACGTGATGATCGGGGCCACGAACGCGTTGCCCGCGGTTCCCCTAGACGGCGGCTACATCTTCAAGGACGGACTCGAGAGCCTGGTGACGCGCGTGAAGCGGGGCATCAAGTCGGAGGCTCGCGACCGCATCGTGAAGCAGGTGACGTATCTCTCCGCCCTGTTCATCCTTGCGCTGATCCTCTGGCAGATGATCGGGCCGCGCATCTAGGCGCGGGCCTCGTTGGCCACGAGCCCGAGCACCCCGCTCAGCAGGGCCAGGATCGCTCCCACCTGGTACACGCCGATGACGAGCCCGACGATGCCGATGGCGAGGTTCACGATCCCCCCGGTGCTGTACCTTTGGCGATAGAGCAGCAGGCTCCCCAGGAGGATGAGGGCGCCGAAGACGATCCGGACGAGGCGGTCGAGGATGAACTCCACCGTGACCGTCTGGTTCCGTCCCAGCTCGAAGGCATAGACGAGGATGAGGACGCCCGCGAGGAGGCCGAGCAGGAAGCCCAAGAGACCCAGGATACGCTTCTCGGACATCCCGTGGACAGAACCCCCGGGGTTACTTTGTCTTTTCTGTCTGGATTCCGTTCCGCGTCAGCCTTTCTCCAACCCCGCGAAGCCCCAGATTCCCTCCGGCCGGCCTCGGAACGGGTCCTCGCCACGGAACATGCGCCGCGTGCGGAAGACCTCATGGTAGCCCATGGACTTCGCATGGTCATGGACGCTCGCGTTGGGCCCGGGAGCGCTGAAGGCGAAGCTCTCCGCATCCACCGCGGCCTGGAGGGCGCGCAGCAACTCGCCGGCGGTCCCCTCCCGGTCCGGCCGGGCCACCCAGGGCCCCACCTCGCACGAATCGCCCGAGGCGTTGCCCACGATGTATCCCAGGATTGTGCCGCCGGTCCGCGCCACGAGGAAGGCTCCTGGGAATTCCGACGCCAGTCGCTCGAGGAGCGCCCATCGGGACGTCCCGAAGAACGCCTCGTCGAGCTCGGAGAGTGAATCGAGGTCTGCCGATCGGACGGGGTGGCCGGACGTCGGGCCGGGGCCGACACGCCCGCCTTCCCACCGTACGTTCTCCCAGTCCCGGCGGAAGCCGAACCTCTCGTAGAAGGGGATGACGTTGAGGTACGCGTGGAGCACGACCGTCTCCACCCCGACCGCGTCGAGGTGCTCCAGAGCCGCATGCATCAGGGCCTCCCCGACGCCTTGGCCGCGGAGGGCCGGGTCCACGATGACCGCGCCCAGGTAGGCCACGGGTCCGTAGGCCGTGGTGGACAGCACGCCGACCACGCGTCCGTCTCGCTCCGCGGCGAAGCAGCCCTTCGGGGCGAGGGCCAGGAGCCGCAGGAAGTCCGCGCGGGTGTAGCCCCAGCGCTCCAGGTCCGTCAGCTGGATCGCTCGGTCGATGTCCCGCTCGCGGAGCCTTCGGACCCTCGTCCCTGCCACATCCTCACCCGCCGCTCGAGCTCATCGGGCTCGTCGCACTCGTGGTACCCGTAGGTCACGTACCGCTTCTCCTTCCGGGCGTGCTTGTACATGCACGGGCCGTACTCATCGTCCTCCTGCCCGTACCACTTGTCGCAGTCCTTGCACAGGTGCTTCTGCGGCATTGCCGCCTGGAGTTCGTCTACATCCCCCAAAATGGGTCCTCCTTCCGTTTGATCGCGCACAGCTGATCGAGGGTCTCCCGCTCGTCGTGGCCGAGCTCGCCCTTCTTCCGCAGGGTGCGGGCCTCCTCCTCGGTGAGATCGACGTAGAGCACGTCGCCGCCCTTGACCTGCCGCCCCACCGTGACGCCGTCGACCGCGATGGCCACCTCCTGTCCCTGGCGGGCCTCCTCGAGGCTCTTCTCCCCGCTCCGGATGGACTTCACACGACCGAGGCTGCGGCCGTCCTCGCGCATCACGTTCTGCCCGCTCCGGATACGGCCCGCAAGGACGCGGACGCCGAAGATCGCGGGCTTCGAGGCGCGGAACACGTAGTCCGGGAGGAACAGCAGCTTTGCGGGATAGGCGATGGCCTTGCGGCTCGCTTCCTCGAGCTGCCGCTTGCGCTCGTCCCGCCATGTGCTGTAGTCCTCGATGATGCGATAGATGACGTCGTTCTGGAGGAGCTTGATGTCCGGGTTGTCCAGGAGGGCCGTATGGGCGTCCGGGAGGACCGGCGCGTTGAAGGCGAGGATCGCGTGGTGAAGCGGGTCCTTCGCCGTGGCCACGTCGATGACGTCACGCCGGGAGATCGGTCCGAGGCGCGCGAACTTGATCAGGATGCCCGCCCCCTTGCACTCGTAGGCGAGACCCTCGAGGGAGCCGATCGCGTCGGCCTTGACCAGCACGCCGTCCTCCTGCGTCTCGACGTGTACCTGGGACTCCTTCGCGATTTCCTCGACGATCTCGTCCGTGTTCCCAAGGGCCGCCCGGACGGGGGCTCCCGCCACCGCGCCGTCCAGGTTCGCCGCGACGATCTTCACGCCCGCCGCGGCCGCTACGCTCTTCACGGAATCGAATCGGTCCTGGGGGTCACGGATCTCGTTCAGGGGCCTGGGCTGGAGGAGGGCCTTCACCTTCGTGACCCCGGGCTTCGCTGCGGTGCCGAAGACGATCGTGTCCCCTTTCGCGAGCGTGCCTTTGTAGACGATCGCATCGAGCGTGACGCCGAGCCCTTTCTCCTCCTTCACCTCGAGGATTGTGCCCTCGGCGGGCCCTTCCTCCGTGGTGAGTTCCTCCTCAAGGAAGCGCTGGGCCAGGCCGACGAGCATCAGGAGCAGATCCGGGATGCCCTCGCCGTATTTCGCGCTCGTGGGCACGACGGCCACGTTGGACGTGAAGTCGGCCACGTGGTCGTAGCGGTCCGCGGAGAAACCATGTTCGAAGAGCCGCCCCACGAGCTCGTAGAGGCGCTTGTCGAACTCCTCCCGTGCGGAGTCCGGTTGGTCCGGATAGCTGAGGATGAAGGGTCTCTTCTCGTGGTGCCGCCAGCCCGGGACTAGGTCGATCTTGTTCGCCGCGACGACGAAGGGCGTCTTGTACCGCTTCAGGATGTTGAGGCTCTCGATGGTCTGCGGGCGGAAGCCCTCGTTCAGGTCGATGACGAGGACGGCCAGGTCGGCGAGGGCGCCGCCCCGGGCCCTCATCGTCGCAAAGGCGACGTGGCCTGGCGTGTCGATGAACAGGAGCCCAGGGACCTTGAAGGTCTTGCCCTTCACGAGGTCGCCGCAGGCGGCCATGATCGCCGCCAGGGGGACCTCCGTGGCCCCGATGTGCTGGGTGATGCCCCCGGCTTCCCGGGACGCGACCGCGGTCCCGCGGATGCGGTCGAGGACCGTCGTCTTGCCATGGTCCACGTGCCCCAGGACGGACACGATGGGCTGGCGGATGGCGGGCATGAACAGGCGAGCAACCCGAGGACGATATTAGAAACTTGGCACCCCCTGGCCGTCCTCGAGACGATTCAGAGCGAACTTCCTCCGTGTGCATCTGCAGAAAGGAATATGGCCGAGTATTCGTGCACGGGAGTCACCATGCGGCTACGAGCAACGCAAGATCTGCTCGCGGTGCTCCTTTTCTTGGCCGTCGCCGTGTGGTGTGCGGCCTCCTATGTCCCGATTACAAATCTCATCATGGCTGGGCAGCCGCCTGGGTGGTATCCAGCCAGCTGGATCTCTCCTCTCTTCGTCATCGACGCCGTGGTGGCCGGACTCTCCATCGTAGCGTACGCGGTGGTGAGCTCGAAGCTGCCCGCGTCCTGAGAGCGCCGTGCCCATCGATAGGGCAAACACCTCCCTTTCAGCGCTGGGTTTGGGCTGCGCGGCGCATGGGTCCTTCGTGTCACTCGCGCAGCCACGCCTCGTCGATGCGCTGGTAACCGTGGAGCTCGTCGGGCTTGAAGAAGAGGGAGATCTCCCGCTTCGCGCTGTCCGGCGAGTCGGAGCCGTGGATGACGTTGCGTCCGATCGTGAGGGCGAAGTCCCCGCGGATCGTGCCCGGCTCGGCCTCCGCCGCGTTCGTCTTGCCCATCATCCTGCGGACAATGGCCACGGCGTTGTCCCCCTCGAGGACCATGGCCACCACGGGCCCCGAGGCGACGTAGGAGATCAGCGGCTCGAAGAAGGGCTTGCCCTTGTGCTCCGCGTAGTAGGTCTCCGCAAGGGAGCGGGTGACGTGCATGAGCTTGAGCCCGAGGATCTTCAGGCCACGGCGTTCGAAGCGCGAGAGGATCTCGCCCGCGAGGCCGCGTTGCACCGCGTCCGGCTTCAGGAGGACGAAGGTGCGCTCGGCCAGGGTCACGCCCCCTTCTTCGCCTTCTTGGCAGTGGGCGCGGGGGCCGCTTCTTTCTCAGGCTCCGTCCTGCGACCCTTCACCTTCTGCCAGGCGCCGTCGAGCCACGATTTGAACACGCGCCGCCCGTCCGGGGCGTCCTTGAAGGCGAGGAACTCGTCTTTCTCGATGTGGGTGATCGTCTTGCCCGGATGGGACTTCTTCGCCCAGCTCAGGATGGCCGCACGGAAAGTGGAATCCTCGACGAACTCGTGATAGTGCCGCTCGATCTCGCCGCGCGGCAGGTCGGGCCCGAGCTTCTTGTTGATCAGGTCGACCAGGTCCGCGGGGATGTCCCTCCCCTTCGGCGTCTCGATGACGACCTCCACGGCCGCGGTTTTGGCGGCGGGAGCCTCCTCGACGACCAGGGCCTCTGCGCCGGCCTCGGCCACGGTCGCGCCGGTGCGGCGGAAGGCCTGGGTCCACGGCGTCCAACGAGGCACGCGACGGAGCTTGATCTGGTTGTTCTGGCACTTGCTCGAGCAGAATACGTAGACGGTGCCGTCCTTCTTGATGAACATCTTGCCCGTCCCGGGCTCGATCTCGTTCCCGCAGAAGGAACAGGTGCGTCGGATGGGCATCGGATCACCGCACGGAGAGCTTGCGGGCCTCGCGGGCCGTCTCCCGCAACATGAGCACGTCGCCCAGCTGCACGGAGCCCTTCACGTTCCGCGTGATGATGCGGCCCTTGTCCCGCCCGTCGAGGACGCGGACCTTGACTTGGACCGCCTCACCGGTCATGCCGGTCCGGCCGACGACTTCCACGACTTCCGCAGGGATGCTGTCCTCTTCCGCCATGGGCATCTCACTTCTTCATCGCGCGGACCTTGCCCGCGATGTCGTCCAGGATCGGCTTGGCCTTGCCCGCGTCGAGGATCGCGATCGAGGCGGTCGCCTTCCCGAGGCCGACGGCCACTCCGAGCTCCTGCTTGCTTGGCACGTACGCGTAGGGCACGCCCTTCTCCTCACACAGGATCGGCATGTGGGCCAGGATCTCCTCGGGCTGGACGTCCTCCGCCATGACGACGAACTGGGCGTCCCCGCGCTCCACGAGCTTGGTGACCTCGTTCGTCCCCTTGCGAACCTTTCCGCTCTCCTTCGCGAGCTCGATTGCCTGGTAGGTCTTGTCCACGAGCTCCTTGGGCATCTCGAATCGAACGTACATCGGCTTGGCCATGTCGGAGACCTCCTTCCGCCCCGCGGACGCCGGGCGTCATCAGTCACAGGCTCCTCTCCAGAAGAGCGGGCGTCGAAACGGGGCGAGTT
>JBBSVS010000320.1:0-2325 GCA_038046665.1 Thermoplasmatota archaeon | reverse complement strand
AAAGCCGCCCAGCACTTCGGAGCCGTCACTCGCACGGATGCGGGTGTGCGGCGCATCCTCGTGAAGGACGGCAGGGCCGTAGGAGTCGAAACCGAGGCCGGCGAGACGATCCACGCGAAGGTCGTGGCCTCAAGCCTGGACGCGAAGCAGACCTTCCTCCGCCTCGTGCCCAGCGATGCGGTCGAGCCCGAATTCCTGGAGCGCGTGAAGAAGATCCGGACGAGAGGCGCCGCCCTGAAGTTCAACGCCGCGCTCGACGGCCTCCCGAAGTACAACGCGCGGCCCGAGACTCCGGGACCCCACCACAACGGCACCGTCGACATCATCCCCTCCATGGACTACGTCGAGCAAGCGTACGACGAGGCGAAGTTCGGCGCCTTCTCGAGCCGTCCCTTCATCGAGACGCAATTCCAGAGCGTGCTGGACCCCACGATGGCGCCTCCGGGGAAGCACACGATGTCGTGCTTCGTCCAGTACGCGCCGACGGAGCTGAAACGGACCACATGGGACGATTTCAAGCCTGAGGCCGCCGACATTATCCTGGACACGATTGAGGCGTACGCGCCCAACGTCCGCAAGGTCGTGAAGCACTGGCAGATCATGTCGCCGGTGGACATGGAGCGCATCCTCGGCCTCACGGGCGGCAACATCTTCCAGGGAGACATCACCCCGGACCAGATCTTCTCCTTCCGACCCATGCCCGGATGGGCGCAGTACCGCATGCCGGTCGAGGGTCTGTACCTCTGCGGATCCGCCACCCATCCTGGCGGCGGGGTGCTCGGCGCGCCGGGGTACAACGCAGCCCATGTGATCCTGGACGACCTGAGGAAGGCCCGGTGACCCCGCGCGAGCGGCCAGCTCCTCTACAGACCGCGGACGCCTCCCTGAGACGGGCCTGCGCCCGCGGAGACGTTTCGCTCCTCAATAATGAAAACCGGAGGTACGGGCTATTTAACCGTCCTCCGGGACATCGGGTCCCGTGGCCATCCCCCCACCGGCGAGTGGGCCGAGCCCACCCGCCCGACCTCGGCTGGTGGCAGAGGAGCTGCTCCTCTACGACAACGACGGGCAGTCCCTCCTGGATGACCACGCGCTGCGCATCCTCATCGCGCTGCACCAGGAGACGCTGACGGCCCAGGAGATCTCTCAGCGCTACAGGATCCCTATCGCGCCGTGCTATCGTCGCATCCGACGCCTCGTGTCCCTCGGCCTGATCTCCGAGGCGGGCTACGTGACCGAGGGCCGGAGGCGGCCCGCACATCTCTACAAGTCCGAGGTGGACAAGTTCACGATCGCGTACGGGAGCGGGGAGATGACCCTGCACCTCCTGCTCCGCAACGGGACCTCCGCGACGACGGTCGTGCGCTTCCCGCCGGACTTGGGAGCTAGTGGAACAGCGGCTCCAGCCCCGCTTGATACCGCGCCACATCCGAACGCATGATGTCCGGGTTGGCCTTCTTCTCCACCGCGGCATGGTACGCGAGGAACTGCATCGGGACCACGGACAGGATCGGCCGAAGCATCCGATGGGCCCGGGGGAGCGGGACGTCGACGCCTTTCGCCTCCCCCACGGTGGTCACGGTTGCTCCGGTCTTCGCCAGTCCCTTGAGGATCGTGGTCTCGCGCTCCCCGTCATCCAGGGACCGCAGGGCCACCACGGACTCCCTCCGGTCCAGGGAGAGGAATGGCCCATGAAGGAACTGCTCCACATGGTAGCCGCTCGCGGGCAGGCTGCACGTCTCTCGAATCTTCAGGGCCGCCTCGAGGGCCGTGATGTCGTCCAAGCTGGTTCCGAGGAACGTGACGCGATCGCGTGCGGCCACGCGCTTCGCGAGCCGCTTCACCGCTGCCTCGCATCCCAACGTCTTCTGGATTCGGGCGGGGAGGGTTCCGATCTCGGTCCCGACCTCGGCCCCGCCTTCGCCGCCCACCTGGCTCGCGAGCCACGCGAAGGCCGTGAGCTGCGTGGTGTAGCTCATCGTGTTGGCCCAAGAGTGGTCGTGGGTCGATCCGATCACGAGCACGTGGTCCGCCACTTCTTCCATGGGAGAGTCCGGAAGGCCACAGAGGGCGAGAGCCCTCGCGCCGGAGCGCCGGGCCACGGCGAGCGCGCGGTTCGTGGTCGACGTGCTCCCGCTGTGGCTCACCCCGATTACCGCGCTCTCCTCCCCGGGTGCGTTCCCGTGCAGGAGGTCGTAGGCATGGACCGCCTCCACGACCGCTTTCGTGCCCAGGGCCGCCTGGAGCACCCGGGCCCCATACATGGCCGCGTGGAAGGATGTCCCGCAGCCCGTGATGACCAGGTGGCGGGGGTTCTCCAGGAAC
>JBBSVS010000319.1:0-8930 GCA_038046665.1 Thermoplasmatota archaeon | reverse complement strand
TTCATAAGATAACGCGCCCGGAGACCCCCCACTTTAGTGGGGGGAGGAAGGGCGCCCGGCGGGTCGCCCGTGCTTTCGCTCTCCCCATGAAAAGGTTCAAGTCGCGCTGCGATAATGGAGACTTGTGTATAGGGCCGACACCCGCCGAGACACGTCTCGGAAGGTAAGGCACTCCCGGTTTCGACCTGGAGAAAGACGGTTGAAGCTCCGCCCGCACAAGCATCGGCTCGGAGGGCACGTCGCCAGCGATGGCGGGGCGGATATGCCTATGAAGCCTTCTCTCCGAGCCAGGCCGCCGTCGCTGCAAGAGCGACTGAGGGTTGGCAGCCCCGACGTCAACCGGCCAATCGTAGCGCGCCATGAGATCAAGCCTCAGAACTTGGTTGAGCGCAGTTACAAGCCTTCCCGCTTTAACGGGAGGTAGTTGACGGCAAGTTATTCAGGGCATGATCGAGGATTTGAAATCTTTGGTCGCGAGGCCGCTGGCGGCCATGAGGGACCGGGCATAACATGTTAACCAGGGAAACCCTCAAAACAGGGAAAGGGGCGCGAGGCCCTCTTCGGGCCCGCGCCTGTCGTTGGGATCCGCCTACGACACGGACGCCGTGTAGACGTCCTCGTTTCGGTCTCCCGCCGCGCCGTTCCGCATGTCCGTCCAGGCGGGATGGGCCGCCTTCGCGGTCGAGGCGATCTGGTTGTAGTCCCCGATGAACGCGGGTCAGACCGCGGGGTCCGATGAGACGTCGCTCACGCGCACGTTCACGAAGGTCGTGCCGCCGTCCGTGGACCCGGCGTAATACTCGTTCAGGAGGTAGTCGTTCGGGTCATCCCGACGGTCGTAGAACGAGATGTCCACGCGGCCGCTCGGGGCCACGGAGACCCACTGCATGAACTGGCCAGCCGCGCCCGCGTCGTCGTTCAAGCGCCGAATCGCGGACCAGCTCTTCCCGCCGTCGTCGGAGGACTTCATGATTCTCCTCCCCCCAAAGCCCTCTTCGGATTAGGAGCGGCAAGGCTCGGAGGATATTTACCCGTTTTCCCGGAAGAAGAAGCCACCGCAGGGATTCGAACCCCGGACCTGCAGTTTACGAAACTGCCGCTCTAACCGGCTGAGCTACGGTGGCGCAAGTCGCTCGGAAAGGTTCCTCCGCCATAAAGGTTGTGAAGGCCGGGTCCGCCACCCGGCCAACGTTTAAGACCGTTCGCCCCATCGGCCCCGCGTGAAATGGGCCTCCGGCTGGTACTACGATGGCGCACGCTTCCGCCGCGGCTCGGTGGGCTGGGAGGAGGACATCATCGCAGAGGTCCGTGCGACCCGGGCGCGCGACGCGCTCGCCGAAGGCCTGATCCTCCCTGGGCTCTGGAACGCCCACACCCACCTGGGCGACGCCGTCGTCACTCAGGAGCTGCGCGGGACTCTGGAGGAACTCGTGGCTCCGCCGCACGGCCTGAAGCATCGCGTCCTCGCGAAGGCGAAGGACGAAGCCGTAATCGCCGCGATGCGGCGGGCCATGGCCACGATGCTGCGCACCGGATGCACGGGCTTCTCCGACTTCCGCGAAGGCGGGCTCAAGGGTCTCAAGCTAATCTATGCCGCCCTCGCGGCCCTCCCGCTCCATGGCGTGGTCCTCGGCCGTCCTTCCGGACTGGCGTACGATCGCCAGTAGGTGTCGGGCATCCTGCGAGCCTCGGACGGGATTGCAGTGAGCTCCTACATCGACTGGCCCGCCGCGGAGCTGGAGAAGCTCGCGGCCGACGTCCGTCGGGAAGGGAAGATCTTCGCTCTCCACTGCTCCGAACGTGTCCGGGAAGACATCGACGAGGTTTTGGACCTGAAGCCCGCCTTCCTCGTCCACATGGTGCAGGCCACGGATGCGGACCTCGAGCGGTGCGCCGATGCGGACGTCCCGATCGTGGTCTGTCCCCGCTCGAATGCCTTCTTCGGCATGACGCCGGACATCCCCCGTATGCTGCGCGCGGGCGTGGAGCTCCGTCTCGGGACCGACAACGCGATGATCAATGGGCCCTCCATGATCAACGAGATCGAGTTCGCCTATCGCATCGCACGACTCAAGGGCGAGGTCCGTGCGAAGGAGATCGTCGAGATGGCCCTCCGAGGCCGCCGGCTATGCGATCCCGAATCCGCGTGCGCGGTCCGCGTCGGAGAGCGGGCGGACCTCATCGTCCTCGACCTGGCAGGTGGAGGGAGCGGCTTCGCTTCCCTGATGCGGGCCGTGGCCAGCGACATCCGCCTCGTCGTGTCCGGCGGAGTGCCGTGGCAGAGCCCACCGGTGGCCCCGCCGCGTGACGCGAGCCACAAGGCCCGCCGATCGCGAGCCCGCTGAGCCTCCCACCCCATCCTTTATCTCAATCCCTCCCTTTCGGGACGCAGATGGCCAGCGTCGACGATGTGACGTCCCTCTCCGTACGCCGGGGATTCCTTTGGCCCGCGGTCGACCTGTACGGAGGCTTCGCCGGTTTCTACGACTACGGCCACAACGGCGTCCTCCTGCGGCGGCACTGGGAGGACCTCTGGCTCGAGACCTTCCTCGGCCTCCACGACAACTACTACCTCATCGACTCCACGACGATCCTGCCCGAGGCGCCGCTGAAGGCCTCGGGTCACGTGGACCACTTCACCGACCTCCTCGTCACGTGCACGAAGTGCGGCGAGTCCTACCGGGCGGACCATCTCCTCTCCGCAGCGACGAAGGAGGACTACGAAGGGCTCACGCCGGAGGAAGCGGACGCGAAGATCCGCGAGCTCAAGATCCGCTGCACGCGGTGCAAGGGGGAGCTCGCCCCGGCGAAGCCCTTCAACATGATGTTCCCGGTGGGCGTCGGCCCGACGG
The DNA here is from genome assembly GCA_038046665.1 of Thermoplasmatota archaeon. Taxonomy (GTDB): domain Archaea; phylum Thermoplasmatota; class Thermoplasmata; order RBG-16-68-12; family RBG-16-68-12; genus RBG-16-68-12. The sequence continues at coordinate 6,078 of JBBSVS010000319.1, read as the reverse complement.
GGAAGGACAAGGCCTTCCTGCGCCCGGAGACCGCCCAGGGCGTGTACCTGAACTTCAAGCGGGAATTCGAGGCCCTCCGACGTAGGCTCCCCATGGGCCTGGCGATCGTGGGTCGCGCGTATCGCAACGAGATCAGCCCCCGCCAAGGCACCTACCGCATGCGGGAGTTCCTCCAGGCGGAGCTGCAGATCTTCTTCGACCCTGCGAGTTTCGCGGACCAAGTGCCGACCGCGGACGTGGCCGACGTCCCGGTGCGGATCTGCTGGGCCGCAGAGAAGAACCAGCCCACCGCCCATGATCTCGTGGCCAAGGATCTCGTCGCGCGCGGCCTTCCCTCCTGGTACGTCTACCACCTCGTCCAGGTCCAGCGCTTCTACCTCGACCTGCTCGGCGTCCCCCGCGAGCGGTTCCGCTTCGCGGAGCTCGACGAAAAGGAGCGGGCCTTCTACAACAAGGTCCACTTCGACATCCAGGTGGACCAGGAGAGCCTCGGAGGCTTCCGCGAGGTCGGCGGCGTGCACTACCGAACGGACCACGACCTGAAGGGCCACGAGGCCATGTCCAAGGTGAGGCAGGAGGTGACCGTGGGGACGACGAAGGTCCTGCCCCACGTCCTCGAACTCTCCTTCGGTGTGGACCGCAACGTATGGGCCCTCCTGGATCTGGGGTACACGAAGACGGACCGGGTCGTCCTTCGACTGCCCCCGCGCCTCGCCCCCATGGCCGTTGCGGTGTTCCCGCTCGTCTCCAAGGACGGCCTGCCCGAGCGAGCCGAGGCCATCTACGCGAGCCTCCGGAAGACCACCGGCGCCTTCTACGACGACTCCGGGTCGATCGGGAAGCGGTATGCGCGGATGGACGAGATCGGCACGCCTTACTGCGTGACCGTGGACCACGACACCCTCGAGGGCAAGGGCGTGACCCTGCGCGAGCGGGACTCCCAGAAGCAGGTGCGCATCGCGGAGGACCGGCTCTCCTCGACCCTCGCATCCCTCCGGACCGGGGAGACGCGCTTCGAGGCTCTCGCGTGAGTCCATGGGCGGCCGCGGACGATCCGAGCGGCCCCTCTCCCGCCTCGAGGGCCGGGTCTCGAGGATCGTTGCGGGCCACGACCGCGTGGTCCTCGCGTTCTCCGGCGGCGTGGGCAGCCTGGTCGTGGGTTCCGTGGCCCGGAAGCGGACGGACCTCCAGTGCGTGGTCCTGGCGGTGGACGACGCACCGGACCTCGCCGCCGCGGCGCTCGCAGAGAAGTACCTCGACTTCCGCGTGCAGATTCTGCATCTGACCGCGAGACGCGCGTGGCCGCTCGCGCGACAGGTGGGCGTCGCTCATCCCGACCTTTCCGTGGCGGAGGTCCTGGCCCTCGTCCCGCTGCGCGCGGTGCTGGACTCCCAGCCGGACGCCGAGGTCTTGGCCGGGTTCTGGACGGACCGCCTCGGTCCGAGGGCGCGCCGATCGATTGCGGAAGAGCGCGTGCGGGTCCCTCTCGTGGAGGTGGCGGGGCCAAGGCCGATGGACCGGGCGGACCTCCTCGGGATGGGTCGCATGCTCGGGATTCCCGAGGCGTTCCTCCGGGTCCGGTCCCGGTCGCCGGCCGCGGGGTCCGGTCTCGAGCCCGCCCTGCGCGCGCTCGCCCGGGAGAAAAGCACCACGATGGCCCGTCTGATCCGCTCTTGAACCGCCCGACGATGCTCGACGGTCGCAATCACTGCATCTTGACTAGTAACTAAAAATAGACCCCTCGCCAATAAACACAGCAGCCGCCGTCGGAAACGAGCGGAGCGTCAGTTGGGGGGCATCCACTGACTGGATACACCAGAGCGAGCGCGGCGAGGAGCATCTTCGCCGTCCTGGCCGTCGGGTTCACGGCCCTCCTCGCGATGAGCCTCCTGTTCTCGTCGTCCGCGAGCCTGCCCCGTTCCTACTTCGAGCTCACGGTGTCGTTCAACGACCAGAAATCCCCGGAAGTGGGCTTTGGTTTCGAGCTCAACGACACGATCTATCAACCGAACATGAACATGGAGGCGGCCAACGTCACCGTGACCGCGACGGTCGGCCCCGAGCTGAGCGTGAATGGCACTCCTGGCGGGAGTTGGAGCGCGAGCGCCGAAGACGTCGCCTGGAACGTTTCCTTCTCGATGACGGCCTCCCTGACGCAGGCCACGCAGCAGAACATGTCCGCGAACCCGAGCACGACAATCTTCAGCTCGGTCTTCGTCACGGTCCGGTACACGGACTACAAGGGCAACGCCCCGCGCACGATCCAGCGCACGGTCACCTTCGCCCTGAACTACCGCCCGCCGCCAAGCTCGCTCTTCCTGGCCGCCGCGGTGGGCATGGGCCTGGGGGGCGCCGGCGTGATGGGCCTCGGGCTCTTCATCGTGCGTCGTGCCCGCCTCAACGAGCTCTACCTGATGCACGACAGCGGGATGCTCATCCGGCACTGGTCGCGCACGGAGGGCATGGTCCACGACAGCGACATCATGAGCGGCATGCTCATCGTCCTGCAGGAGTTCGTGCGCGACACCTGGAAGTCCTACGACAACGAAGACGCGCCTCTGGAGGAGCTGCGCTTCGGGCCGCAGCGAGTCGTCCTGGCGCGCGGCAAGCACACGGTCCTCGCGGCGGTCGTCCAGGGACGCTACCTGAACGGCCTGCCGAGGAAGCTGCAGCGGGCCGTGACGGAGTTCGAGCGCTCCCACGGAGACGTCCTCGCGGACTGGAACGGGAACGTGGACCTGCTCCCGAACGCGGACGACATCGGCCACCGGTTCCTTCGAGGTCGCGCCCGCCCCGCCTGAACGTTATCAATTCGCAGGGCTGACACCCAGCGGAAAAGCGTTATAAGCGTGCGCCCCGCATCGGACGGTCGCCGTCATGACCGATGACCACATCAAGCGTAAGATTCTCCTCCTCGGTGATGGCGCCGTTGGCAAGACCTCCCTGATGCGGCGCTTCGTCGTCGACAAGTTCTCGGACGACTACATCACGACGATCGGCACGAAGGTCACGAAGAAGGATCTGCGGATCGAGGCGCCCGGCAGGGTCACCGATGTCACGTTCATGATCTGGGACGTCCTGGGCCAGAAGGGATACAAGAACATCCAGGAAAGCTCCTTCCAGGGAGCCAGGGGCGCTCTCCTCCTCTACGACGTCTCCCGCGTCGACACCCTGCGGAGCCTGAAGGAGTACTGGATCCCCCGCCTGCTCGACATCACGAAGGCGATCCCCATCGTCGTCGTGGGGAACAAGATCGACCTGTCCAAGGATCGGGCCGCCGCGCGCATGGACCTCGAGGACACCATGGAGGAGCTCCGGGTGAACGGCTTCCTGAGTTCCGCGAAGACGGGGGAGAGCGTCGAGGCGAGCTTCGTGTGCCTCGCGAAGCACGTGATTGCGGACGTGGAGGCGAAGATCCGCAAGGGCGAGCGCGTGGAAGAGGACGTGCCCAACGAGCTCATCGCCGTGGCTGACCAGATCATCATGGACTTCTGCGACGTCATGGGCGGGCACGAGCAGGCCATGCCCATCGTCCGCCAGCAGCTCACCCGCGCGGGCGTCGACGTAAGGGCTCCGACGGCCGAGGGGCTCCGCCTGAGCGTCGAGTACCTGGCGGAGACCGAGTCGTCCTTCCGCAACGCGGAGGACGTCGAGGCGAGCAAGATCAAGCGCCTCGGTTGGATCAAGGCCGTGGAGTGATCACAGGTCCTTGACCATGTAGGGCGCCTCGAGGCGGTACCCGAGGGACCGGTAGTAGCCGCGCACGCCCACGCCCGAGGTGACGCGGATCTGCTGGACGTGGAACTCCTCCCGCGCGAGCACCTCGCAGTGCTCCATCAGTCCCCGCCCGAGGCCGCGGTGTTGCCAACGGTTCCCCGCGGGAGCGTGGATGGGCACGATGCGGCCGAAGACCTTGAGCTCCCGCAAAGTCGCCCCGGCGCCGTCCCGACGCAGTCGCGCATAGGCCACGAGCACGTTGCGATCCGGGTCCTCGAGGCTCAGGAAGACCTCGAGACCTCCCGAGGACCCGTAGTCTTCCCGAAGGAGGGCGAGGGCCTCGGCCCTCGGCTCGATTCCGCGGAAGCCCACCTCGCGGCACCGCACGCAACGGCACTCGAGCCCTAGGGCCCGCATGCGCTCCTTCGCGAGGACCCGGAGGTCGCCCTTGTTCGGTCCGCCGCGGATCTCGGGCGCCCCAATCTCCCGCTGCACCCGCTGGATGCGGCACCAGCGGGGCACGATCGCCTTGACGTGGGCCACGAGCTCCACCGCGTCCTCCATGCTCAGGGGCGTGTACCGCCCGTGGGCCCACATCTCGTGCAGCGCGGTCCCCTCAAGGACCAGGGTGGGATAGATCTTGAGGAAGTCCGGGCGGTAGGCGGGGTCCTCGAACAGGAGGCGGAAGGAATCGAGGTCCCGGTCCATGTCGGAACCCGGCAGGCCGGGCATCATGTGGACGCCCACCTTGAGCCCCGCGTCCTTTGCGCGTTTGATCGCCTCGCGGCTCTGGGCGTCCGTGTGGCCCCGGTGCACGAACGCGAGGATGTCGTCGTGGGTGGACTGGAGCCCGAGCTCCACGCGGGTGGTGCCCAGGGCGAGGGCGCGCTCGACTTCCGGGCCGAGGAAGCAGTCCGGCTTCGTCTCGATCGTGAGGCCGATGCAACGGGCCGGGGCGTTCTCGTTCGTCCGCTGCGCTTCCGCGAGGGACGCGGACACGCTCCCGTTCATCGCGTCGAGGCAGCCCTTCACGAACCACTCCTTGTAGCCCTCCTCCATCGAGGTGAAGGTCCCGCCGATGACGATGAGGTCCACCTTGTCCGTGTGGTGGCCGATCTCCCGCAGGGCCTGGAGCCGCGAGAGGGTCTGCCCATGGGGGTCGTAGTGGTGCTGCGCGGCCCGCCTCGCGGCCGGCTCCGTCCCCGTGTAGGACTGGGGCGTGTGGAAGCGCGGTCCGCCGGGGCAGTAGATGCAGACGCCATGGGGGCACGCGTGGGGCGCGGTCATCACGGTGACCACGGCCACCCCGCTGGCCGTCCGCGCGGGCTTCACGCGCAGGAGGTCCTCAGAGGAGGCCCGCATCTCCGGAGGAAGCCGGGCGAGGACCGCGGAATCGCTCGGGAGCCCGACGACGCCATGGGCGCGGGCCAATCGGACCTTGAGTCGGTGCATCTCGTCCTTCGTGGCCGGAGGCCGCTCGCGAAGCTCCTGGACGAGCTCGTCGAAGAACGCGTCCTCTTCCCGCGCGAGCTCCACCGCCATGGACGTCGCGCCGAAGCGGGTGTGGGCTTATGGTCTTTACCCAAACGACTTGGGACGGGAACGCCATCCGCGTTGCCGTGGTCCGGCGGGCGTCCTTCCTCGCGCTGCCCGCGATCGGCGGGCTCATCGCGGCGTTGTACCTCGCGTGCGTCGCGATTGCGGCATTCCTCCGGCTCCCGTGGGACCTCGGCTTCCCGTGGCCCGTGCGCCTCCTCGGCGTTCTCCTCGTGGCGCTGGGCGCCCTGGCGATGGCTTCCGTCTTCCGCTACCGAGGCTTCGGCACGGTGCTGGATTCCACATATGAGACCCTGATGAAGCTCCTCCGCCGGGTGCCCATGGCCGAATCCATGGGCCGAGTGGAACCGTTGGTGGTGGCGGGCCCGTACCGCCACGTGCGGCACCCGCTCTACAGCGGCGTGCTCGCCCTGACCTTCGGGATCGGCCTCGCCGTGGACCATCCCTGGGCCCTCCTGGGGGCGGGGGCGTTGTACCTCTGGTTCTCCCTCGTGCTGGCGCCCTTTGAGAAGCGGGAGCTCAAGGTCCTCTTCGGGAGGGATTACGAAGGGTACATGCGGCGCACGCGCCGCTTCCTCCCGGTTCGCCGCAGGAGTTCCTCTTAGCCGGTGCCTTCCTGGGTCGGAGGCAGAGCCTCCGCAGGCTGCTCCGCCTTGCGGAACAGACCGACCGCATCCGCCAGGCCGACGCCGAGGGAGGCGAGCCCCGCGAAGGCGAGGGCGTTCCCGACGATGTCGCCGATCTCGTGAGCGTTCAGGAGGGAACCGATGGCGGGCAGCTGGACGCGGAGGAAGTCGAAGAGGA
>JBBSVS010000318.1:1556-4621 GCA_038046665.1 Thermoplasmatota archaeon | reverse complement strand
GCCAGGACGATGAGGCTAAACACGAGCGCGGTCCACTTCGCCGCCCGGTCCGAGGCGCCGAGGGCGTACGTCAGGATGGCGCCGACGACGGGCAGGAACACGAGGTACGTGAGGATGGGGAAGCTCACGTCCATTTCAGGCACCTCCGAAGAGCCAGGGCAGGCCGGTGCGCGCGAAGGTGTCGATCAAACCGAGGAAGGCGAAGGGCAGGAACCCGACCGCGAAGATCAGGCCGACGAGTACGGCGTAGGAGAGCTTCTCCCAGGGCATCAGGTCGTGGGACTTCTCGATCTCCGGCGTCGCTTCGCCGAAGAGGATGCGCTGCATCGTGTAGAGGTAATAGGCGGCGGTCACCACGATGGAGATCATGGGGATGATCACGATCGCCCGCCAGGGTCCCAAGGCGGTCGCGCTGTACGTCCCCAGGAACACGAGGAACTCCGACCAGAAGGAGTTCAACCCGGGCAGGCCCAGAGACGCGAAGAACCCGACCATGAGGACGATGGAGAAGGTCGGCATGACCTTCGCCAGGCCCTGCAGGCGGGGGATCTCCCGCGTGCCCGTGCTGTGCTTCACCGACCCGGCGAGCATGAAGAGGACCGCGGTGATGAGGCCATGGTTGAACAGCTGGAAGATGCCGCCCTCCACGCCGAGCACCGTCAACGTGGACGCGCCGAGGGTGACGAAGCCCATGTGGCCCACGGAGCTGTACGCGATCATGCGCTTCAGGTCCGTCTGGGCGAGGCACACGAAGGCCGCGTAGATCATGGAGGTCGTCCCGAGGATCGCCATGACCCACCACAGGTCCTTCGAGGCGTCCGGGAGCATCTGCAGGTTGATGCGGAAGATGCCGTAGCCGCCCATCTTCAGGAGGACGCCCGCCAGGAGCACGGACCCGCCTGTCGGAGCCTCCACATGAGCGTCCGGGAGCCACGTGTGGAACGGGAAGGAAGGCAGTTTCACGACGAAGCCGAAGAGGAAGGCGAGGAAGATTGGCGCCTGTGTCGCGAGGGGGATGTAGGCGAAGCTCGGGTTGAGCGCGTGCCTGCGTGCCGCCTCCAGGAACACGGTCATGTCGAAGGTGTTCGCGTTGACCCCGTAGATGGCCTGGTTCGCGGTCGCGCTGACGGAGAAATACAGGGAGAAAATGCCCAGGAGCATGATCACGCTCGCCACGTGTGTGTACACGAGGAACTTCAGTGCCGCGTAGCGGCGGTTCGGGCCGCCCCATATGCCGATCAGGAAGAACATGGGGATGAGGACCAGTTCCCAGAAGATGAAGAACAGGAAAAAATCGAGGGACATGAAGACGCCCGTGAGGCTCATCTCGAGGAAGAGCAGGAGGGCGAAGAACTCCCGCGGGCGCTGCTCCTCGTCCCAGTGGAAGATGATCGCGACGGTGGTGAGCAGGGGCGTGAGCCACATGAGGGGTGTGCTCAGCCCGTCGACGCCCAGGATGTAGTTCATCCCGAGCTGGGGTACCCAGTCGTACCGCTCGTAGTAGGACATCGGGGCGGACGTGCCTCCAGGGACTTGGTTCACGATTCGCGCGCCGAGGAGGTTGTCGAGGGGGGTCCAGAAGGAGACCAGGATGAGGGTCAGCAAGGCGAGCTGGGCGAGGCTGAAGAGGAGGGCGATCCACTTCGCCCGGGGCTGCGTCGTGCCGCCCGCCCATGTGGCGATGAACCCAGCGAAGGGGATGACAATGAGAAGGGTAAGGACGAAGCTCTGCATCTCACGGCCCCCCGAAGTACCGCAGGTACCAGCCGATCCCGAACACGAGGGCGATCACGACCGCGATGCCAAAGACCACGACCCAGGCGTAGCTCTGCACCTGGCCCGTCTGCCTCTGCCGGAGGCGCAGGCCCGCGCGGACCGTGCCTCGGCTGACGAAGTTCACCGCGCCATCGACGATTCGCCGGTCGAAGAGATCCGAGCCGCTCGCCGTGACCCAAGCGCCTCGCCCGACCGCGTTCACAATCCCGTCGACAATGTGGCGGTCGAACCAGTCCGTGGCCTTGGCGAAGCCCCAGACCACCTTCGCGCCGAAGGCGTCGTAGACATCGTCGATCCAGTAGCGCTTCGTGAGCATCTTGTGGAGGAAAGCGCCGGACGGGCTCGCGGTGAAGCGCTCCGCGGGGATCCGCTTCGTGTCGTAGACGGCCCATGCGAGGAGCAGACCGAGGATGGACAATCCCAGTGTGAGGCCTTCAAGGACGTAGTCCGTCAGCGGCACGCCGGCGAGGGGGAGCTGGGCGCGGGGGGATTCGAAGAAGATGAGGTTGCCGAAACCCCCCATGGCGTAGGCGGAAAGGCCGGAAATCAGGGTGAAAGCCCCCAGGACCAGCAGGGGGACCGTCATGACCCACGGGGACTCATGGAGGTGACCGTGACCGCGGTAGTCTCCGCGGAAGGTCATGAACCACATCCGGAATGCATAGAAGGCGGTGAGGAAGGATGTGGCCACTCCGAGGCCCCACAGCACGAGGTAGACGGGGTCCTCCGCGCCGGCCTCGAAGGTCGCGGAGAGGATCTCCCCCTTGGAGAAGAAGCCGCTGAAGGGTATGATGCCCGCGAGGGCAAGGCTCCCGAATAGCATGGTCCAGGACGTGATGGGCATGACTTTCCGAAGCCCGCCCATCTCCCGCATGTCGTTTGTGTGCACGGCATGGATCACGCTGCCCGCGCCGAGGAAGAGGAGGGCCTTGAAGAACGCGTGGTTGAACAGATGATAGAATGCAGCGCTGAATCCGGCGGAGTCGGCCTCCCCGCGCGCAATGGACACGTTCAGCAGGAACGCACCGACGCCGAGGCCGAGGAACATGTACGCGAGCTGGGAAATCGTGGAGAAGGCCATGACGCGTTTGATGTCGTAATTCACAACCGCCATCGTCGCGGCGAAGAGGGCCGTGAAGCCCCCGATCCCGGCGATCACGAGGATCGCGGTCCATGGCGGCTCGACGGCGACGAGGTTCGAGCCCACCAGGAGGGGCTGCGGGACCAGGAAGATGAACGCTCGCGCGGTCAGGTAGACGCCCGCCTTGACCATCGTGGCCGCATGGATC
>JBBSVS010000318.1:0-1546 GCA_038046665.1 Thermoplasmatota archaeon | reverse complement strand
AGGCGCTGACCGTCGTGGGACCCTCCATCGCGTCGGGCAACCAGACGTGCAGCGGGAACTGCGCGGACTTGCCCACGGCCCCGCCGAAGAGGAGGAGCGGGACCAGCGTGAGGAGCTGCGGGCTCAGGATGCCGACCTTGGGCGCGATCGCATAGAAGTCCAGGGTGCCGAACTGACTCCAGATGATGAGCACGCCGATGAGGAAGAGTACGTCCCCGACGCGGGTGACCATGAAGGCCTTCTTCGCCGCCTTCGCGGCCTCGGGCTTGTGGTACCAGAAGCCGATGAGCAGGTAGGAGCACAGGCCCATGATCTCCCAGAAGACGAGCAGCTGCAGGAAGTTGCTCGCGCTGACCGTGCCGAGCATCCCGGTGGCGAAGAGGCTGACCTCCGCGTAGTAGCGCGGCTTGCCCTCCTCCTCGTGCATGTAGCCCAGGGAGTAGATGAAGATCAGGAGGCAGAGGAAGGAGACGAGGACGAGCATCAGGGCGCTCAGGTTGTCGATGAGGAACGAGATGCGGATGTTCGTCGCGGAGAAGTTCGGGTCCGTGAACCCCGGGAGCCAGAGGTACCCGTCTAGGGTGACCTCGCGGAAGCCGCCTCCCAGCGCCCCGTCCTGGAGGACCGACACGAAGAGGAACAGGGAAAGGACGAAGGAGACGCCGATCCCGCCGATGGCGATGTAGCCGCCGCCCTCCGGCGTCCTCTTGCCGAGGAGGCCGCTGAGGACGAAGGCGGTGAGGGGCGCCAGGAGGATGAACCAGACGTATTCGTACAGCCTACCACCTCAAAAAGCGGAGACGGTCCAGGTCGACGGTCCCGTGGGTCCGGTAGATCGACAGGAAGATTGCGAGGCCGATCGCAGCTTCGGCCGCGGCGATCGCGATGCCCATGAGGGCGAAGACCTGCCCGGCGGCGTCCCCCCGATAGGAGGCGAAGGCGACGAAGTTCAGGAGCGCCGCGTTGATGATGATCTCCAGGGACATCAGCACGAGGACGGCGTTCTTCCGCGCGAGGACCCCGTAGAGACCGATGCAGAACAGGAGCGCGGAGAGGACGAGCTCCCACTCGAGGGGGATCATGGTCCGAGCTTCCCCCCTTCCATCTTCGCCACGTAGACGCCCCCGATCATCGCGGCCGCGAGGATGATCCCGATGAGGATCAGGCCAAGCGGGTAGCTGTTGAACAGGACGTTCGCAATCCCGTTGGGGGCCGTGCCGTTGGTGGGCGTGCCGTTGTACACGGGAATCTCGTGTTGCTGGGTGGGCCAGGGGATGCCCACGAAGGACACCGCCATGACGAGGAACAGGGCGCCCACCGCGACCACGGCGAGGCCCTGCCGCGGCGTGATCATGGCTGGCCCTCCATGCCCGGCTCCTCCATGATCTTTTTCCGGGTCAGCATGATCCCGAAGACGAAGAGAAGGGGGACCGCGCCCGCGTACACCAGGATCTGGATCAGGAACACGAACTCCGCGCGGAAGAGGAGGTAAAGCCCGCCGATCGTGATGAGCGTGCACGCGAGCCAGAAGGCCGCGCGCACGAGG
>JBBSVS010000317.1:0-2006 GCA_038046665.1 Thermoplasmatota archaeon | reverse complement strand
GAACTTGATGGACTCCTTGCCGTGGGCGCGGACCGCGGGGAGGTCCTTGAGCCCGTCCGTCTCCGCGGCGCCGAGGACGCGCAGGTGCACGTCCTTCGCGAGTCCCTTGCCGACGTTCTCCAGTTCGACGGCGGCGTCCGTCCAGTCGTTCAGCTGTGCGGGCCCGACGATCAGCGTGCCCTTCAGGTTCGGGGCGAAGGCCTCCACGGCCTCCCAGGCGAGGCGGTAGGAGTCCTCCGCGGCCTTGATCGCGCTGGCGAAGTCCTTCTTGCGCAGCTGCATCGCCTCCGAGAGGCGCGCCTCCGCGGACCGCATGTCGATGCCGAAGCGCTTCCCGTTGCGGATCGTCGTCTCGGCCTTGTAGGTCAGGTCGACGAAGCGCTTCTCGACGACCTTGACGCTCTCCACGTGCTCCCGGGCGCGGTTCGCCACATCGAGGGCGCCCTCGTACTCGCCGCGAAGAATCTTCTCGTTCGCCTCCCGCAGGAGATCTTCCGCGCTGGTCGCGTCCGTCCCGAGCCTCTTCGCGTGGGCCACGTTGTCCGCGGCCTCTTGGATGGCCTCGTTCAGGCGCGCACCTAGGGCGGCCTGGGCCGCGTCGCGGCCTTCCTTGATCCGCGCGAAGGCTCCGGCAAAGTCCTCGGAGTCGATGCGGGTCCGCGCCTCCGAGAGGCGGTTCAGGATCGGCGTGGCATCGATCTCGAGCTTCTTGCAGGTGGCGGCCATCTCCTCCGCCTGGCCCAGGAGATCCTTCAGGTGGGCCCGAACGAGGCCCACGCCCCACTCGAGGCTCTGGGCGTAGGACGCCTGGGCCGAGGCCACGTCTCCGGCCTCGAGGGTCGTGTCGCCTTCCTGGATGTACGTGTCGAGCTTGTAGGCCTCCGCGCCGATGTCGCGGGCCGTCTGCCGAAGCGCGGTCGCACGGATGCGGACCTCCTGGGTCTCCTCGAAGGCGAGGCGGAAGTCCGCGAGGGCGTCGGATGCCCGGATCGCGGTGTCGAGGGCCTTGACGTAGTCGCCCTTGCCGTAGGCCGCCTGGGCTTCCTCGGCGATCCGGTCCACGCTCGGCGCTGGACGCGCGAGGGCCCTTAGCTTCCGTTCGATCGTCTCGACGGCCTGCTTGGCCATGACCTGCTGTAAGGCGACGCGCTCGGCCTCGGCCTCGCTCTGCAGGGCGGTCGCGAGGGCCTGGCGGTACTTCTTTGCCCGGAAGAACTCGCGGGAACGCTCGAAGAGCCTCTCCGCGGAGCGGGTATCGGTGCCTTCCTTGCGGGCCCGCTCGATGGACTCCTCGAAGCGGCGCATCATCACGGCGATCCCGCGGTCCCGCTCCTGGATGAGTTCCGCGTCGGCCTGGGACACATGGTCCAGGGCCTCCTCGAAATGCCCCATCCGGTAGGCCCGCTCCGCCTTGTCGAGGAGGGTGATCGTGCTGGGCACGTCGAGGTTCATCGCCTCCGCGTCGGCGATCAGCTCATGCACGTGGCGGATCGCGCCCTCGGCCTCCTCACCCTGCTTCTTGAGCTTCTCGAGCTGCTCCTGGAGATGGAGGGCGAGGTCCACGGCCTGGCCCAGCTCGCCGGACTCCAGGGCCTGGCGGGCGCGGATCATCTCGTCGTTGACCGTCGCGAGGTTCACGCCCTCCACGGACCCGGCCATGGACTCGGACCCGGTCAGGAGGCCGATAACCTTCTCGCGGATGAGGCCGTCGAACTCCTCGTCGCAGCGCGTCGCGAGCTGGACCGCCTTCTCGTACGCCTTGGCCTTCATGGCCTCCTTGGCGCCCGAGGCGAGGTCGCGCAGGTGGGGCGCATCGATCCCGAGCTTCGTCGCGAGCTCCATGCGCTCCCTGTTCAGGAGGATCTTCTGGGCCGCCGTGTAGAGGACCGTGAGCTTCTCCGTCTCTGCCCTCGCCTGTCCGGCGAGGTCCACGGTCTGCTCGTAGTCGAGCCGCTCGAAGGCCTTCTTCGCGTCCACGAGCATCTCGACGACCTTGATCACGTCCA
>JBBSVS010000316.1:0-5640 GCA_038046665.1 Thermoplasmatota archaeon | reverse complement strand
CGTGGAGCCGCACGCGGCGCAATGGTCCGCGCCGGCAAGCCACGCGGCCCTGCACATGGAACATCGTCGCGCCGTGGCCCTCGCCTCCCGTTTCGGCTCTAGGTCGGACAGCATGGCCTTGCGCGCGATGGCGTGGTGAAGCCCTTTCTTCACGGCGCTCTCCGGGAGAGCGAGGCGCACGACGTCGGAGAAGTCCCGGAAGCCGCGGGCGACGAGCTCCTTCGCCCGCGTCTCGGTGATCCCGGGGACGGAGGCCAAGAGGCGCACGGCCTCTTCGTCGGCCGGTCCCTTCGGCGCCGGCCCCATATCCGCGCCGCACGCGTCACACAGGGCGATCCAACCGGGGAACATCTTCCCGCACTTCGGGCAGATGGCCTGGCCTCGGAGGAGAATCGTGTTGCAGCGCGGGCAGACCGCGGCGTTCGACTCGAACCCGCAGACGCCGCAGCGGCGGGCCACGCTCGCGGAGCCTTCCCCTCGTTACTTAAGGGCTGGCGTCCGATTATCTTTCCTGGGACGCGGGATGCCGCTGCCCAGGGAAGACCTCCGAGGAAACGGATCAGGGCCGGCGGGTCAGACCATGAATCTCGAAGTCGTGGTCGAAGGTGAACGCCTCCTCGAGGCCCAGGCGGGCCATGATCGCGAAGGAAAGACAGTCCGTAAGGTCGATGGCCACGTCGTCGTAGCGATGGAACAGCTCCCGCGCTAGGCGGTGGTCGTCCTCGCTCTCCGGCTCGACGCGCATCACCGCGCTCGACTCGAGGGCGCGGAGCTGATGGATGGCCTCTCGCTTGCCCACCCGCTTCGTGACGCCGTCGATGTACTCGACGAGGGCTGGACGGCCCAAGACGAACCGCGTGCCGTCTTTGAGGGCTTCGTGGAGATATGTGGTGGCACGGCCGTGGTTCCGATCCGACGAGGCTGCAAGGGCGATGAGGGCGCTCGTGTCGACGTACGCGAGCATCAGGGTCTCCAGTCCTTCCGGTCGCTCCAGGAGCGGCCTTCGATCTTGAGGCGCCCCACGATCTGGAAGACGGAGTCCCTCTCCAGGTCCCCCTCCGCGGCGTCGACGTAGGATTCGACGGCCTCGCGGAGGACGGCTTTCAGCGGCAGGTTCCGTCGGTCCGCCAGGTGCTTGAGGCGAGTGTACGTGGCCGGATCCACCTCGGTCTGAACCACTTTTCGGGGTTGCACGGATGAGGGAGATGATTCCATGGATATGAACATTTGGATGTGACTTCACATCTAGATGATTTATTACATTCGATTTTCGCCGCATTTTTTCCTACCTCCATGCGGGTGTTCTCCGCCAAACGCTCGGTCCAATCCCTGATCGTAGGCGTCACTTTCGCGCCCCTCCCCCCGAAAGCCCCTCATATACCCCTGTGGGTCCCCGTGCGAGGGGACATTCTGAAGCAGGAACTCGAGGGACCGCAGGCCCTCTCGCCCCCGCCCGCGCGAACGGTCCCCTGGCCCTTCGACCGCGTCCGCCCCGGTCAGTCGGACTTTCTCGCCGACGCCCGCGCGGCGATCGCGGAGGGCAGGCATCTCCTGGCCCATGCGCCCACGGGGATCGGCAAGACGGCCGTGGCCCTCGTGGCCTCCCTGGACGTGGCCCTGGCGCAGGACAAGGTCGTCCTCTTCCTCACCTCCCGCCAGAGCCAGCACCGCATCGCGGTCGAGACGCTCAAGCGGCTCGAGGCGAAGGGCGCCCGCGTCGGTGTCGTGGACGTGATTGCGAAGCAGGCGATGTGCCTCCAGGACGGGGCTCCGTCCTTCGGCCGCGCGTTCCACGAGTTCTGCGACCTGAAGGTGAAGACGCGATCCTGCGCCTACTTCAACCGCGATGACGGCGTGGTCGTCCAGGCCGTGCTCCAGCGGCCGCTGCACGTGCAGGAGCTCATCCGGGCGAGCGCCGCGTGCCGCGTATGCCCCCACAAGGTCGCGATGGACGCGGCGGCGAAGGCCCACGTGGTCGTGTGCGACTACAACTACGTCTTCAGCGACATCCTCGAGTGGACCCTGGACCGCCTCGACCGGTCCCTCGAAGACCTCGTGCTGGTCGTGGACGAGGCCCACAACCTCCCGGATCGCATCCGCGCGCACCTGGGCGGGGACCTCTCCCTGCAGGACGTCGTGCGGGCGTCGCGGGAGGCGCGGGACCTGGACCCGGAGGCGGCCCACCAGCTCTCCGGCGTCGCGAAGTCCATGGAGAAATTGATCCTCGGGCTGCGGGGCGAGCGCGTGTCCAAGAAGGAGGAGTTCGTCGACGTCGTCGAGGCGGGCCTCCGCCACGGGCTCGGGCACCGCGTGGGCTACACGGACCTGATCGAGCTCGTGGAGAACGCGGCGGAGGAAGCTCTCCGGCGCGGGCAGTCCACGTCCCTCCCCGAGGTCGGCGAGTTCCTCCGGCGCTGGCGCGACGTCGACGAGGGAATCCTGCGTCTCGTCGTCCCGGGTACCGAGGGCAAGTTCGCCTTCCGCCTGATGGACCCGAGCGTCCTGAGCCGCCCGATCTTCGACAAGGTCCACGCGAGCCTCCTGATGTCCGGTACCCTGTACCCTGCGGAGATGTACGCGGACCTTCTCGGGATTTCGCAGGAGCGCCGCCGCATCCGTACCTACGGCTCACCCTTCCCGAAGGAGAACCGTCTGCTCCTTGTCCATCCTCTCGCCACGACGCTGTATGCAAAGCGAAGCTCGGCCATGTATGACCTCATCGCCCGCGAGATCATGGCCATCGGCCTCGGCGTGCGGGGGAACGTGGCGGCCTTCTTCCCTTCCTATGAGCTCCTGGAGGAGGCCCACACCCGCCTTCGCGCGGGCCGGATCCGCAAGAAGCTCCTCGTCGAGCATCCGACGTGGGACAAGGCGAAGCGGGACGGGGCCCTCGAGGCCCTGCGCCTCGCGCGTGCGGACGGCGGAGCGCTCCTCCTCGGAGTCCAGGGCGGCTCCCTGAGCGAGGGGGTGGACTACGAGGACAACCTCCTGTCGGCGGTGGTCATCGTCGGGTTGCCCCTGAGCCCGCCGAACGTCGAGGTCGAGTCCCTCAAGGACTACTACATGCGGAAGTTCGGACCGTCCAAGGGCTACGACTACGCCTACGTCTTCCCGGCGGTGAACAAGGTCCTCCAGGCCGCCGGGCGACCCATCCGGAGCGAGCGCGACCGCGCGGCGATCATCCTCCTGGAAGGGCGGCTCCTCGGTCCGCAGTACGCTCGCTGCTTCCCGCCGGACTTCGTCCCGAGGGCGAGCGCCTCCCCGTCGAGGGAGGTCGAGCGGTTCCTCGCGGACGTCCCACCCGCCAGGCCGTCATAGGGAAGGTTTTTCTCACCGCCCAGGAATCGCGCCCCCGTGTGGCTGAAGCGCGGGGCCGAGGCGGAGCTGCGGCGCACGGAGTTCCTGGGCCGCCCTGCCGTGGAGAAGTTCCGCGTGCCGAAGGCCTACCGGCTGCCCGCCTTGGACGAGGGACTCCGGCGGGCCCGCATCCGCATCGAGGCGCGCCTGATGTCCGAGGCCCGCGCCGCGGGCGTGGCCGTCCCGATCCTTTACGACATCAACCTCTTCGAGAACAAGATCGTGATGGAGTTCATCGACGGGCCGACGGTGAAGGACGTCCTCGAGGAGGGCGGACCGCGGGCTCACACGGTCGCCAAGGACGTCGGGCGCATCGCGGGCCGCCTCCACAAGGCGGGCATCATCCACGGAGATCTGACGACCTCGAACATGATCCTCCAGGACGGGCGGATCGTGATGATCGACTTCAGCCTCGGCGGCAAGGACGAGACCACCGAGGCGCGGGGGGTCGACGTACATCTCCTGCGGGAGGCCCTGACGAGCGCCCACAGGAACGCGGCGGCCTACTACCGGGACGTGCTCGCCGGCTACCGCCAGGCCTTCGGCAGGGGCGCGGAGGACGTGATCCGAAAGGTGAAGGAGATCGAATCGAGGGGACGGTACACATGATCCAATTCATCACCACGAACGCGGGCAAGTTCGCGGAGGTCAGCGAGAAGCTCGCGGAGATCCACGTGAGGATCGTACACCTGGACCGCAGCTACCCGGAGATCCAGACGGACCGCCTCGAGAAGGTCGTGAAGTACGCGGCCACGGTCCTCGACGACGAGGTCAAGGGCGACTACCTCATCGACGACTCCGGCCTCTTCATCGAGGCGCTCGGCGGTTTCCCCGGACCCTACTCGAGCTACGTGCAGAAGAAGATCGGCAACGCGGGCGTCCTCAAGCTCATGGAGGGCCAGAAGTACCGTGCGACAACCTTCGAGACCGTCTTCCTGCTGCGCAGGGGCGAGGGCCACGAGGTCTTCCACGGGTACTGCCGGGGCACCCTCGCGGACAAGGAGCGGGGGAGGGGTGGGTTCGGATACGATCAGGTCTTCATCCCCGAAGGCGAGGCACGGACCTTCTCGGAGATGAGCCTCAAAGAGAAGAACGCGGTCTCCCACCGCGCGCGGGCGGTGGACGCCCTCGCGAAGCACCTCGCCGAGCGAAAGGAACCTTGATTACGAGGGCTCCCCTTGCCTCGCGCCGTGGCCCGCCCTCGAGTCGTGATCTCCGGAGGCGCGGGGTTCATCGGCAGCCATCTCGCCGAGGCCCTCGTGTCCGAGGCCGACGTGGTCCTCGTGGACCATCTCGGCGCGGGGAAACGGGAGGACGCCGCCTCCGCCGTCGCCGCGGGCGCGACGCTCGTGAAGCGCGATCTGCTCCGGGGAGACCTCCGGCCTCTCTTCCGCAAGGTGGACACCGTGTACCATCTCGCCGCCAACCCGGACGTCCGCCTGGACAAGGAAGGCCCGAAGGCCCACGTCGAGCAGAACGTGATGATGACGTACCGCGTCCTGGAAGCGTGCCGCGTCAACAGGGTCCGGCGCATCGTGTTCGCCTCCACCTCCACGGTGTACGGCGAGGCGAAGGTCGTGCCCACCCCGGAGGAGTACGGGCCCATGGAGCCGATCTCCCTCTACGGGGCCACGAAGCTCGCGTGCGAATCCCTGCTGTACGCCTACGCGCACACCTTCGGGATGCAAGCGGTCGTCTTCCGCATGGCGAACGTCTGCGGAGGCCGCAGCGGCCACGGGGTCGTGCCGGACCTCGTTCGCAAACTCCTGAAGGATCCCAAGCGCCTGGAGATCATCGGGTCTGAGCCGGGCACGTCCAAATCCTACACCTACATCGACGACGTGCTTGCGGGCTTCCGCGCCGGACTCGCCGCTGCCCAGGGGCCCGTGGTCGTGTACAACCTGGGGAGCGTCGACGCGATCTCCGTGCGGGAAATCGCCGATGCCCTCTGCGATGAACTCCACTTGGACGGCGTGCAATACCGATGGACGGGCGGCTCGGGCGCGGGCCGCGGCTGGGTCGGCGACGTTCGGGTCATGGGCCTCGCGATCGACCGCCTCAAGGCCACGGGATGGGTGCCCCGCTTCACGAGCGAGCAGGCCGTGCGGCGTGCCGCGAAGGACGCCTGGGAACGCTTCGCCCGAAAGCCCTCGCGCTCCCGGTGAGAACTTATTTAGCGGCGGACCCGGTTCCTCGCCGAACCCTGGGGCTGTGGGGTAGCTTGGTCTATCCTTCGGGCTTTGGGAGCCTGCGACGCCAGTTCAAATCTGGCCAGCCCCACTC
>JBBSVS010000315.1:0-1426 GCA_038046665.1 Thermoplasmatota archaeon | reverse complement strand
CGACGACGCGCAGCAGCGGCCGGGCGAGGGGGGGGAGAAGAACGTAGAGGCCTCCGAAGTTGGGGACCCGGACGAGGAAGCCCACGACTGGATTCACATAGTTGTACAGCAGCAACGCCACGATCGCTCCGACCGCGGCCCAGCCTACGACCGCGAGGGCGATCCGCGCGTTCTCGATCTCCTTGCGCATGAAGCCGACCTCGTCGAACTCGGGCGGGATCCAATCCAGCTCGTCTTCCTTCCGTTTCCGGCGGGCCACGAAGGGCCGATACGCGGGTGCTTCAAATAGCTTCGCTCACTGCGCCGGCGGCGTCTTTCCCGGCGCGCGCGCCCGGAGCATCGCGATGTCCGCCGAGAACTGGCGGATGGAGATGAGCATCGCTCCGACGAGGAGGCCGCCCACGAAGCCGCCCGGGATGCCCGTGAGGACGCGCAGCAGGTTCGTGGACTCGTAGTGCGTGACGTCGGAGAAGAGCTGGGTGAAGCCGTCGATGGCCACGGGCAGCAGGCCGACGACGACGATGATCGCCCCCGCCCGCTCGGGGCCGAACCGCATCAGCCGGTCCCGGACCCATTGGGGCATCGCGTTGAGCATGACCTGCCCCGCCGACGTGGAGCGGGGCGCGAGGGCCGCCGCCACGAGGCCGAAGTTCGCGAAGATGTACATGGAGATCATGCGGGCGCACATGGGTAATTGGTTGCCGTTGACCCAGAGGGACCGGTACCAGAGCTGATGGCACTGGATGTCCCCGAAGATGTACACCGCGCGCGGGTAGATCCAGAACGTCTGCCAGATTGCCTCGTAGTCCAGCTGGTTCGCCCCGCCGAGGCGGTAGGCCACCGTCGGGTACTGGGAATAGGGCCACGCGAAGGAGCCCGGCTTGAGGATGAGGGGGGCGATGAAGAAGGAGGCGCCCCAGAAGACGTTGAGGCCGAGTAGCACGAAAAGGGGTGTGCTCCACGTGAGTCGAGCCCAGAGTCCCATAACCGTCCGGCGCCAACAGGCCGAAGGCGAATAAAGGTTTGCCGCAAAAGGGGAAAGGCCCGCCAGCTCACTTCGCGAACTTGGCGGGGTTCTTGTCGAAGGTGCTCTTGCACCCGGGGCTGCAGAAGTAGTGGCTCTTCCCCCGGTACACCGAGCTGCCGGCGGCCCTCTTCGGGTCCACCATCATGCCGCAGATGGGATCCTTTTCCATGCGTCACCTCCTGGGTCGTTCATCCGATTGTGGAGCTGCACCGTTCCTTCACAGTTGCGGCTTGAACCGCCGCAGGGTCATCGAGTTCATGACGACGGACACGGAGCTGAAGCCCATGGCCGCGCCTGCGATGATCGGGTTGAGCACGATGCCGATGCCCGCCAGGACGCCCGCGGCGAGCGGGATGAGGGCCGTGTTGTAGAAGAAGGCCCAGAAGAGGTTCTGGCGGA
>JBBSVS010000314.1:0-6406 GCA_038046665.1 Thermoplasmatota archaeon | reverse complement strand
CCCCGACGGACAGCCGCACGTGACCACGGACGGCACGGGAGTGAACGTCTGGGACCTGGAGACGGGCCGGCGCCGCCCGAGCACGACGAAGGATCTGGCGGACCTCGCGCGGGTCGCGGACGCCCTTGACACGGTCGACCTCCAGTGGCCCATGGTGGTCGCGGGGGATGCGCCGAATGAAATCCACGGGCTCGTCGAAGCGGCGACCGCGCTGGAGAACACGTCGAAGCACGTCCAGCACGAGGCCCTCTCCGCATCCGACGCGGAAGTGTTCGTGCGGATAGCAGCCACAATCGCGGGCGGGTCCAAGGCCTTGCGGAAGCGCCCGATCATCTCCTCCATCCAGTGTCCGGTGAGCCCCCTAACCCTGGAGCAGGGGTCGACCGAGGGTCTCCTCGTCCTCGCCCGGGCCGGCGTGCCCGTCGTGCCCCTGTCCATGGTCCTCATGGGCGGGAGCAGCCCCGTGGATCTGGCCAGCGCCCTCGTGATCGCGAACGCGGAGAACCTCGCGTCCCTGTGTGTGGCCCAAGCCGCCGCGCCCGGAGCGCCCGTGATCTACGGCGTGAGCTCCGGCCCCATCGACATGCGCTCGGGCTCCTTCGGAACGGGCTCGCCCGAGACGGGGATCATCAACGTAGCGGGAGTGGAGATGGCCCGGTACTACCGTCTGCCGTGCTCGGTGGGCGGGCTCGCCGCCGATGCGGATTCCCCCGGATTCCAGGCGGGGGTGGAGAAGATGGGCACCGGCCTCCTGCCGATGCTCGCGGGGGCGGATCTGATCACGGGGACCGGGTCCGTGGACACGAACAGCACCATGAGCCTGGAACAGCTGATCCTGGACGACGACCTGGTGGAGTACGCCCGCAGGGTCATCGAACCCGTGCGGGTGGGTCCAGAGACGATCCACTTGGAAATGCTGAGCCGCCTCGGCCCAGGCGGGAACTTCCTCAAGGAGAAGCACACCCTCCTGCACTTCCGAGAAGCGCTGTGGTCCCCGAAGATCCTGTTGCGAGACGGCTACGTGGAGGGCGACCCTGCGGAGGCGCGCGCGCGGTCGCGAGCCCGAGCGAAAGCCCGAGAGCTCCTGAGGCAGCATGAACCGGCCCCCCTCGATGCGGACATTCGCAGGGACATCCGGGCCCTCATCCCGAAGGTTTCCTCTTAGGGAATCGCATCGGTCCGAATTCAATCGCGAAGAGCCTCCTCCGAGAGCATGAGGTCCCGCCCATCGAACCGGGAGTCCTCCAGGAGGGAAACGAACTCATTGTCGAATTCGAGAAGCACATTGCCGGTTGAAGGGGGTCGGGGACGAGACACCTAGAGCGTCTCGCGCGGCAGTGACGGCAATGGTGCGACTCATGAGGCGCGTCCGTCCGCCTAGGAGGGCGCCAGGAGCCGCGGCCAGTCCTCGAGGACGGCATGGGCCCCGTTATAGCCGGGCGCCCCCGTGATGCCGCCACCCGGATGCGCACCGGAGCCGCACAGGTACAGCCCCGCGACCGGCGTCCGGTAGCGGCCCCAGCCCGGCACGGGCCTCAGGACATACTGCTGGTTCAAGGTCATCTCCCCGTGGAAGATGTGCCCGCCCGAGAGCCCGAAGCGGGACTCGAGGTCCGCGGGCGTGACCACCTCCATCCCCGCGAGGGCGGATCGCAGGTTCGGGACGTGGGGCTCCAGGATCTCCAGGACCCGTTCGCCGAGACCCTCTCGCCGGTCCTCCCACGTTCCCTTCTTCAGACGGTAGGGTGTGTACTGGACCAGCACGGACATCACGTGCTTCCCTGGAGGCGCGAGGGTCGGATCCACGACGGAGGGAACGAAGACGTCCAGCGTGGGCGATTCTGAGATGTTTCCATGCTTCGCGTCATCGTAGGCGCGCTCGATGTACTCCAGGGACGGCGCCACGTGGAAGTGAGGCGGCACCGGGCCGCCATCCCCGACCGAGGGGACCTGAGGGGCCGCGTCCAGGGCAATGTTGATCTTCGCGACACAGCCCTCCGAGCTGTAGTTGCGGACCCGCATGAGGAAGTCCGCATCGAGATTGACCGGATCCACGAGGTTCAGGAACGTCCGCTTGGGATCCGCGTTGGACAATACGACGCGAGCAGGGATCGTCTCCCCTGTGGCCAACTGGACCCCCGTCACTCGCCCGTCGGGACTCAGGATCTTTCGTACCTCCGCGCTCGTCCGGATAGTGACTCCAACCTCCTGGGCTGCGGCCGCGAGGGCGTTCGAGAGGCTCGCGCCTCCTCCGCGGATGAAAGTCCACGCGCCCCCGTTCGCCTCGGGCATGTAGTGATGGATCAGCCCGTAGGCCGTAAACGGGGACCACGGGCCCCGGAATACCCCAAAGAGACCGTCGAGGGCGAGGCTCGCTTTGAGCAACTCCGTCTCGAACCATTCCCCTAGGACATCGCGGAGGCTCATGAACGGGATCCGAAGGGCTTCGAACATGGCGTCCTTCCCGAGGCGCCGAAGGCGGAGCGCCCGACGGAAGAGGAACAGCCCGTCTCCGAGCCCGGGAGACTCGATGCTGGGCGGGATCGACAGGAGGAACGGATCGATGACTCTGGCGATGCGGACCATGAGCGAACGGAACTTCGCGTAGGCGGCCGCATCCGCGGTCGAGAAGGTCACGATCTCGGATTGGGCCTTCCGTACGTCCCTCCAGATCTTGAGGGCTTTCCCACCGTCCCCGAGGGCGACAACCGACGGGTCGAAGGGGAGGAACGCGAGGCCGCGCCTCGTGAGCTGAAGGTCCTCGATGATCTCGTGGCGGAACAAACCGCACACGGACGCCGTCGGAAAGCGGAATCCGGGCCGGACCTCCTCCGTGGTCACGGCCCCGCCGACGGTAGCCCGCTTCTCAAGGACGAGGACGCGACGGCCCGCACGCCCGAGATAGTTGGCCGCCACGAGACCGTTGTGACCTCCGCCCACCACGATGACATCGTATCCGGCCTGCATGGTTCACACCCTCAGACGCGACCAGTCCTTGAGAATCTCCCTCGCCGCATTCCGCCCGGGCGCGCCCATGATCCCGCCCCCAGGATGCGCGCCGGAGCCACAGATGTAGAGGGCCTTGATCGGCGTCCGATACCTCGCCCACCCAGGCGCCGGGCGGAAGAAGAGGAGTTGGTGCGGCGACAACTCCCCGTGGAAGATGTTGCCGCCCGTGAGGCCGTACTCCTGCTCGATGTCCCAAGGGCTCACGACCATGCGGTACAGGATGATGTCCCGGATCTTCGGGATGTGTTCCTCGAGCGTGTCGATCACGGTGTCCCCGAACTCTTCCCGGCGCTCGGGCCATGTCCCCTTCTTCAGATGGTAGGGCGCGTACTGGACGAAGTTGGACATGATGTGCTTCCCGGGGGGAGCCATGGTCGGGTCCAAGAACGACGGCATGCACATGTCGATGTAGGGCCGGTGGGAGAAGTCACCGTACTTCGCATCCTCGTACGCCTTCTCGATGTAGTCCATCGTCGGGCCGATCGTGACGACTCCCATGAGATGGGGCCCCTTGCCCGGGAGGACCTTGAAATCGGGGGCCTTGCTCAGAGCGAGGTTCACTTTTCCGGACGAGCCCTCGATGTTGAAGTTCCGGACGGAGCGGACGAAATCCGCGGGTAAGGAAGAGAGTTCCAACATCTGCAGGAACGTCCGCTTGGGATCCGCGTTGGATGCGAGGACGCGCGCGTACAGTTTCTCCCCGCTCACGAGCTCCACCCCGACGGCTCGGCCCTTGCGGACGAGGATCTGCCGGACTTCCGCATTCACGCGGATCTGGGCGCCGAAGTAGCGAGCCGCATCCGCGATTGCGTAGGCCAGCGCGCCCGTGCCGCCGCGCACGTAGCCCCAGCTCCGATACGCGCCGTCCAGTTCCCCGAAGGAATGATGGAGGAGTACGTAGGCGGTACCCGGAGAACGCGGGCCGAGGAACGTCCCGATGACCCCGCTCGCGGCGAGACCCGCCTTCAGGAGATCCAACTCGAACCACTCGTCGAGGTAGTCCGCGGCGCTCATTGTCATGATCCGCGCGAACTCATACACCTCCTCCTCCGTGAGCTCCCGGAGGGGTGCCGCGAGCTTGAGCAACTTCCGCAACTCGAAGGGATTGAGGGAGGTGATGTCCGGCGGCGTCATGTTGAGCAGCGGCTGGATGAACTTGCACATCCGCGCCATGAGGGCGTCGAAGCGCGGGAGCGCTTCAGCGTCCCGCTTCGAGTGCTTGAGGACCGCGTTGTGCGTGTCCTCCTCGTCGCCCCGATAGAAGAGGTACCTTCCATCGAGCGACGGGATGAAGTTGCACTCCTGGGGAATGACCTTGAAACCGAAGGCGGGCAGGTTGAGCTCCCGGATCACCTCCGGCCGCAACATGCTGGAGACGTAGGAAAGGACGGTGAACTTGAACCCCGGGTAGTGTTCCTCCGTGACCGTGGCACCTCCCACGATCCGACGGCGCTCGAGGACGAGGACTCTCTTCCCTGCGCGGGCCAGGTAGGCGGCGGTCACGAGGCCATTGTGCCCACCGCCGATGACGATGACGTCCCATGATGGTCCTGATTGCATATCCGGTCCTCCTCCCCGAGGCATTGCTCCATCCTGCATCGGCCGAACGGAACGCCGGCCCCGCCACGGGAGTGCCCGGAGACGTTATAGCGTTTTTTCTTTGGAGCGTGGATTTTTCTTCGTTTTTCTCCCGAAGTCGCGGGAAGTTCTTCGAAACGCTTATCCCCGCAAGGGTCGTTCCCGTTTTTCGGATACCAGCAACGCCGAAGCCCTCTCGCTCCGCGTCGCTGGAACGGGAGGAGAAAACATGCTCAGGGGGTCTCCGTTTCACTCGCGGACTCTCGCCGCGTGCCAGAGCTGGGAGTGGCGGGCGTGGTCGGGCTACCTCTCCGCGAGCTCGTATTCCGTGGTGCCGTACATGGAGTACTACGCCCTCCGCCACTCCGCGGGACTCATCGACGTGTCCCCGCTTTACAAGTACCACGTGCGTGGAAAGGATGCCCTCGCCCACCTGAACAAGGTCGTGACCCGGGACCTCCGCAAGCTCTCGAAGGGGCGCATCGTCTACACGCCCTGGTGCGACGAGAACGGGAAGACGATCGATGATGGGACCCTGTGGTGCCTCGGAGATGGATCCTTCCGGCTCACGTCTGCGACGCCGAATCTGAAGTGGCTCGAGGACAACGGCACGGGAATGGACGTCGAAGTCGAGGACGTTTCCGAGGACATCGGCGCGCTTTCCCTCCAGGGGCCCTCGTCGCGAGCCATCCTAAGAGAAGCCGTCGACGCTGTGATGGACAAGCTGAAGTTCTACTGCTTCACCGAGGCGAAACTGGATGGAATCCCGGTCGAGATCTCCCGCACCGGATACACGGGCGACCTCGGGTACGAAATCTGGGTCGAGCGTGAACGCGCGGAGAAGCTCTGGGACGTGCTCATGGGGTACGAAGAGAAGTACGGTCTCCAGCCCGCGGGCCAAGCGGCAATGGACATCTGCCGGATCGAGGCGGGGTTGATCCTTGGGGAGGTGGACTACACCCACTCCCGGACTGCGCTGATCGACGCGCAACGGTACTCCCCGTTCGAACTCAGCCTGGACTGGGCCGTCGCGCTGGACAAGGGACCTTTCGTTGGGCGTCGCGCGCTCATCGAGGAACAGAGGCGCGGGGTCGCCCGCCGCGTCGTCGGAATCGAGGTCGACTGGACGACGGCGTCGAAGTACTTCACGGACCTGGGCCTCCCGCCGACGCCGCCGTCCGAGCCGTGGAGTTCCAAAATCCCGATCTACTCCGGGATGCGCCAGGTCGGCTGGGGCACAAGCGGATGCTGGTCTCCGACGATCAAGAAGTACATCGGGCTCGCCACGGTACGTTCGGCCTATGCCCAGGTGGGTACTCCGCTTGAGATCGACGTCGAGGTTGAGTGGGAACGACGCCGAGCCCCCGCACGCGTCGTGCCGAGACCGTTCTACGATCCGCCGCATCGGAAAGCATAGCCCGGCGCTGGCCTTCGGGGGCTAGGGCGATCCCTTCAGGCTGGACCAGTCTTCGGGGGCCGCGTGGGCCCCGTTGGACCCGGGGGGCGCCCATGACACCACCCCCGGGATGCGTGACCGCGCCGATCACAATCGTATCGTAGGACGGCACCTCCCCCGCCTCCCGAACCGGTTCGGGGAAAAAGGATGACGTATGTCAATCTTTGCCACGGAAAGTAAGTGCCAAAAGATTTTCCGCCTCGCGGAGAGTCCCCATTGGCCGAAGCATGGAGGTGACGAGGATCGAAGACTACGTCGCGCGCTTGAAGAAAGCGGTCATCGAATACGAAATGGAAGGAATGGGGGCTCTGGCCCAGGAGGCCTTGGACCACGGCATGGACCCGCTCCAGGGGATCGAGAATG
>JBBSVS010000313.1:0-2056 GCA_038046665.1 Thermoplasmatota archaeon | reverse complement strand
GACCTGCTCGCTGCTCCGAGGCCGTCGGGCCGTGTTCCCCGATGCCCCCACGGCTCGGGGCACGAGGCATGTGTCGCATCTGGCCGAGCTCGCGGCGCGAGGGGACGCCGCCGCGCTCCTGATCCTCGTCCTTCGGCGTGCCGAGCGGTTCTCGCCGAACGACGAGACCGATCCGGAGTTCGTTCGGGCGCTCCGGTCCGCGAAGGAAGCCGGGGTGGACATCATTGCGCGTCGGGCCCACCTTCGAGGGCTCCGCCTCGAGGTCGACCGGCGAATCCCCATAGACTTATCCCGAGGAGGAAGGTAGGCGTCCACCTTGGCCGCGTACCGAGACCTGGAAACCCTGCAGGCGGAACTCGCCGCGAAGGGCGAGACGATCCGGGCCCGCCTCGAGCATTTCCGACGCGTAGGGCGCAGCGACGACCGGGGGATATTCGAGGAGCTGTGCTTCTGCATCCTCGCGATTCAATCCACCGCGCGCGGGAGCGACGCGGCCGTGCGGGCCCTCGCCCAAGAAGGGCTCCTCTGGTCCGGTGACCCGGTGGCCATCGGCCGTGCGCTTCGCCACCACACGCGGTTCCACAACCACAAGGCCGAGTATATCGTGCGGGCGCGGGAGCGCTTCTTCTCAACGGATCCGCCGGCCTTGAAGGCCACCCTGGACCGCTTCCCGACGGCGCGGGACGCGAGGGAGTGGCTCGTCCGCGAGGTCGACGGCTTCGGCTACAAGGAGGCGAGCCACTTCCTGCGAAACATCGGGCGCGGGGAGGACCTCGCCATCCTCGACCGGCACGTCCTCTCGAACCTCCTCCAGCACCACGTGATCGGACGGATGCCCAAATCCCTGACCCCGCGGCGGTACCTCGAGATCGAGGCGAGGGCCTCGGCGTTTGCGAGAACCCTCGGGGTCTCGCTCGGCGTCCTCGACCTGCTCCTGTGGAGCCGCGAGACCGGCGAGGTCTTCAAGTGACCTCAGTGCCCACGGACCAGGTCCGCCACGATGGACTTGGAACCCGGGACCACGGGCCACCGGTGCAAGTCTTCGAGGGAGACCCACCGCAGTCCTTCCTTCTCCTTCACCTTCACCCGTGGGATGCGGACGCGATACGCCGCGAGGACGTAGTGGACCCGCTGTCCCTCCATGTCGTACACGTAGGAGTAGAGGCCGAAGAGAGGCCCTCGGGCGATCCGCAGGCCGAGCTCCTCCCGAATCTCCCGCCGCAGAGCGTCCCACGGATGTTCGCCGAACTCCACCTTGCCTCCGGGGAACTGCCACAGGCCGGGGAGCGGCCCGTCGTCCGGCCGTTGTACCAAGAGGACGCGCGAGCCGGAGCTGAGGATGGCCAAGGCGACCAGGCGGGGGACGTCCACGACTTCGCGAACTGGCGTCCGCGGTCTTAAGGATGAGGGGCCCCGAGGCCTCATCCTCGCAGGATCCAGCGGGCCCACATCGCCCCGATGGCCCCCGCGGCGACGAGTCCGGAGACGAGGAGGATCGCCAGGGTCTGGCCGACGTCGAAGGACCCTAGGCCGAAGGCGAGGAACAGGAGGAGGAACGCGAGCCACGCGAAGCTGATGAGGATCGACGCGGTGATCCGCCCGCTCAGAGAGCTCCGATAGCCCATCCCCTTCCCCATCCGGGCGGTTCGGAAAAACCTTTGGCGTCGAGCCCGCTCGTTAAGTAGCGGCGTCGGCATTCGATGGACATGGACGGTCCGTCCGCGGCCCAGTTCCGCTCGTGCCTCCTGCGGTGGTTTGACGCCACGAAGCGGGACATGCCCTGGCGGCGCACGAAGGATCCCTACCGGATTCTCCTCTCCGAAGTTCTCCTGCAGCGGACCCGCGTGGTCTCGGGGACGCGCTACTACGAGCGCTTCCTCCAGCGGTTCCCCGACCTGCCCGCCCTCGCCGAGGCCTCCGAACAGGACGTGCTTCGCGCGTGGGAGGGCCTCGGGTTCTACGGGCGGGCGCGGAACCTCCACCGGGCCGCGAAGGCGATCATGGAACGCTTTGGCGGGCGCATCCCGTCCAACGTGGAATCCCTGCTCGAGCTCCC
>JBBSVS010000312.1:0-2343 GCA_038046665.1 Thermoplasmatota archaeon | reverse complement strand
GGCAGCTTGGGGCAGATCACGAAGCCGATCGTCTTCAACCCCCAGGCGGCGAGCCGGTCCATCTCGCGGTCGGTCCCCTCCCACTTCATCGTGTTTCCGCTCGACTCGAGGTTCCCCCAGGTGAAGTCCGGGTAGCCCTGCACGTAGGTGACGCCGAGGTCGCGCAGGATCCGGCACTGCTCCTCTTCCACTCCGACTCCTCCGTAGCCACGCACGGCGCAGAGGAACTCCGGCAGCCCGGGCGGCGCCGGTTCATCGCAAGGGAGGGTCGTCTCCTCCTCGGAGCAGCTCCCGAGGAAAAGTCCGAAGAGGCCGAGAATGGCGAGGCGACGGGCGTGCGGCCGTGTCGCGTTCATCGTTTCCTCCGCACCCCGGTCCTCGGCGGAGGCGGGTGCCACGCGATCACCCTAGACATCATGGATTGACCGACCCATCCGCGAGCCGTGGGTTACGCTGCGGGTGGGGGTACCAACCGTGGCGCAGAGCCACATGCGGAGGGTCGGTCATGAGGAAGTCTACCCTGTTTGTCGGTCTGGACGAAGCCAAGGACTCCATCGCGGTTGCGGTCGCCGAGCCCGGGCGCAACGGAGAGGTCCGTGACCATGGGACCATCGCCAACACCCCGGAAGCGCTCACCAAGCTGGTTCGGGCGCTGGGACGCCCGCGGGATCTGCACTTCGCCGTGGAGGCCGGTCCCTGCGGCTACGCGACGTACCGGCACCTGAAGTCCCTGGGTGCGGAATGCCTGGTCGTCGCACCATCCAAGATGCCACGACGTTCCGGGGATCGGATCAAGAACGATCGGCGGGACGCGGCCACCCTGGCGCGGCTTCATCGAGCCGGCGAGTTGACCGCGGTCTGGGTGCCGGATCCGGAGAGCGAGGCCATGCGCGACCTGACTCGGTCTCGAGAGGATGCGAAGTACGCCGAGACCCGGGCCCGGCAACGGCTCGGTTCGTTCCTGCTCCGCCACGGCCGGCGGTATCCGGGACGATCGCACTGGACGGCCTCCCACCTGCGTTGGATCCGGGAGCAGAAGTTCACTCATCCGGCACAGCAGATCTGTCTCGAGGAGTATCTGAAGGCGGTGGAGGAGGCATCCGGACGCGTGGCCAGGTTGGCCGGCCAGATCCGGGACTTGGTGCCGCAGTGGTCGATGGCCCCGGTGGTGAACGCGTTGAGTGCCCACCGCGGGGTCTCGCTGATCACGGCCTCGACGACCATCGCGGAGTTGGGCGATCTGACTCGATTCACGAGGGCGCGGGACGTTATGGGCTTTGTCGGCCTCGTGCCTTCGTTGATGGCGACAGGACAGACGCACCGCACCGGAGCGATCACGAAGACGGGCAATGCCCACGTGCGCCGATGTCTGGTGGAAGCGGCCTGGGGCTTCCGACATCCGGCCCGGCGCACAGCCATCATGCGCAAGCGCCTGGAAGGGCAACCGGAGGCGGTCCAGGAGATCGCGTGGAAAGCGCAGGTGCGGCTGTGCGGGCGCTACCGAAAGCTGACGGGCCGCGGGAAGCATCACAACAAGGTCATCACGGCGATCGCTCGGGAACTGCTTGGCTTCCTCTGGGCTACGGCCCGGCTGGTGCAACCCGCCCCGGTCGGCGCGGGCAAGTAGGCGGCGAACCGGTGCGACTCCTGAGGACAGCGGGTCACCGCGGCCACGGTTCGGGGAGAACCCTCGTTTTCGCTATGTGCGCTGGAGGCAACTCCGGTACGCACGAACCTAGACCGAGGCAGCTCCCTGACGGAACGATGACCGGTGGTAACCAACCCACGAATATCAGAGGGATCGACCGTCGAAGGAAGGTCCCGATGGCCCGCTGTCTCCAGGAGCCATGCCACGAAAACGGGGGACCCCGGAAACCGGAGCCCCCCTGAACTCGACGCGAAAAGAGCCGTTGAAGGGGTCAATCCATATCAGCGAACCAGCAGCGCCCGCACCGGCCGCGAGGCGTCGGCGGCGCCTCGCAGGCGCACGGAGTAGACGCCCGCGGCGCAGCCGCGTCCGGCCGGTTCCTGCGCTCTCCAGGCGACGCCGTGCCGTCCGGGAAGGAGAAAACCGAGGTCCAGGGCGGCGACGCGCCGGCCGGCGACATCGTGGGCTTCCAGGCTCACGGGTCCGGCGTCATGCGTCTCGAACGAGATCATCGCGGACGCGACGAACGGATTGGGGATCACGGAGAGGACGCACAACCGGTCGGGACCCGGATGCACTCCCGGCATCCCGGGGTCCCCGGCGTGCGACAAGGCCGCATTGCGCAGGCCGAGGTTGTGATAGCCTCCGGCCGAGAGCGAGACGAATCCGTCGCCGGGTCCGGCGACCTCTCCCTG
>JBBSVS010000311.1:0-2174 GCA_038046665.1 Thermoplasmatota archaeon | reverse complement strand
TGTGTACTCAACCCTCTCTCACGAGACGGGTGAACTCTTCCGACATCTCTATCACGACCTGCTTCGAAGGCTCGCCGAGAATCGGAGACCGCGCGGGCAGACTCACCTTCGCTAGATCGCGGTAAATCATCCACGACAGCTCGATCCGCTTCGCGAGGACGTCGTCCACCTTCCGGATCACTTTGGCGGGCACCCCTCCAATCACGCTACCCTCGGAGAACTCTGCCGACTCTCGTACGACGGCCCCGGAGGCCACAATGGACCCTCGACCGATGACCGCGCCGCTGTTGATCGTCGCGTTCATCCCAATGAGGCACTCCTCGGCGATCGCGCAGCCGTGGACCACGGCCGCGTGCCCTATCGTCACCTTGTCCCCGACCACGCAGGGCATCCCGCGGTCCACATGGAGGACCGCGTTGTCCTGGACGTTGGAGTCGCGTCCGACCCGGACGGCGTCGAAGTCCCCGCGGAGCACCGCGCCGTGCCAGACGCTCGCCCCCTCCGCCACGGACACGTCCCCTGCGAGGACCGCACTCGGAGCGACGTAGATCATCGACGAAGGAACGCGCCGTGGGCTTTCAAGACTTCGCGTCACTCCAGGTTCACGAGGACGTTCTTCACGTGGGTGTAGAAAAGCACGGCGTCCGCGCCTTGCTCCTGGCCCAGGCCGGACTGCTTCCAGCCCAGGAACGGGGTCTGGGGGAAGGTCACGGGGTACTCGTTGATCGTCACCATCCCCGTCTTCAGCCGTCGGGCGATCCCATGGGCCTTGCCCACGTCCTGGGTCCACAGGCCCGCGGACAGCCCGTAGGTCGTGTCGTTCGCCCGCGCGATCGCATCGTCCAAGTCCCGGAAGTCCCAGGCCGCGAGCACGGGCCCGAAGACCTCCTCGCGCGCGACGCGGCTCGCCTCGGGGGGGCTCTCGAAGAGCGTGGGCAGGACGAAGTTGCCCTCCTTCAGCTTCGGATCCTCGGGACGACGGCCGCCCGCCGTGGGTTCGCTGCCGCCCTGGACCCCATCCTCGATGGCGAGCAGGACGCCCGCGGCCTGATCGCGAGAGACGAGGGGGCCCATCTGGGCGTCCTCCAACCCGGGCCCGAGACGTATCTTGCCCATCTGTTCCTTGAGCTTGGAGAGGAAGCCAGCCGCGACGTCCTCGTGGACGAGGAGCCTGGAACCGGCCCAGCACATCTGGCCCGCGTTCTGGAAGGCGCCGTTGAGGACGCCCCGGACCGCCCGGTCGAGCTTCGCGTCGGGCAGGACGATCTGCGGGTTCTTGCCGCCGAGCTCGAGGGTCGTGGGCACCACGCGGTCCGCGACCATGCGCAGGAGCTGCTTGCCCGTCTCCGTGGATCCCGTGAAGGTGACGCTGTCCACGTCCCGGTGGCGGGCGAGGGCTTCCCCCACCGCGCGACCGGGGCCGGGGACCACGTTCAGCACGCCGGCGGGGAATCCGGCCGCCGTGGCGAGCGCTCCGAGCTTCAGGGCCGTGAGGGGCGTCAGAGTGGCGGGCTTCAGGACGACCGTGTTCCCCGCGGCGAGAGCGGGTGCGATGCCGCGGCACGCGAGCAGCAGCGGATAGTTCCATGGCGCGATGTGGGCGGTGACGCCGAGGGGATCCCGCAGCGTGTAGTCCAAGCGGGCGCCGGGGACGGGGATCGTGTCCCCCTGAATTTTATCAGCAAGGCCTGCATAATATTCGAAGAGCTTGTACACGTAGGCCATGTCCCCCTTCGCTTCCCGGAGGGGCTTGCCCTCGTTCAGGGACTCGAGCCGGGCGAGCTCTTCGAAATGATCGCGCACCTGCTGGCCCAGGAGCCACAGCAGCCGCCCTCGCTTGCTGGGGTCGAGGTCCCGCCAGTCGGGGGATTCGAAGGCCTTTCGTGCGGCTTCCACCGCCGCGTCCACATCCTCCTCGGTCCCCGAGGCCACGCGGGCGACGGGACGGTTCGTCGCGGGATCGAGGATCTCCGCATACCTGCCGGACGACGCGGGGATGGACTTGCCGCCGATGTAGAGGCCGTGCTCCTGGACGTCCGTGGGCTTCCCTGCTCTGCCAACGTGGCGGGCTCGTATAAGCGTGGCGCATTCCCGCGGGCCACCGATGGCCTCTTATGCGGACGTCGCATGCGGGCGCCCGAGGATGCGCTCATGCCCGATGTGCTGCGCCAGAC
>JBBSVS010000310.1:0-2380 GCA_038046665.1 Thermoplasmatota archaeon | reverse complement strand
GTCCCCAAGCCCGCGGCGCCCGCGCCTCCGGCCGCCCCGGTGCACCCTCCGGCCGCGCCCGTGGCGGCCCCTCCGCCGCACAACGCCCCCCCCCCGGTCCGTCCGCGGGCCTGGTGGCACGGGCTCGGCGTGTTCGTGATCCTGGCGGCGTTCTTCCTCGCGCTCGACGCGAGCGCGACCGGACGCCTCACCTGGTCCCTCGTCGTCGTGCTGTCGATCGCCTTCATCGTCGGCGGCGTGACGACCCTGCAATACCTCGCCTCGCCCGACCGGGCGGACCGCAGGCCCTTCGTCGTGGGCGCGGCCCTCCTCGGTGCGGCGGTCCTCCTGCTCCCCGTGGCCGTGGCCCTGCAGAGTGCCCCGACGACCACAGAGACCTTCACCGTGGCCGGCATCCCGGGGATCACGACCCTCGACCTGCGCGTCTCCGAGGACACCGGGCACGTGTCCGTGGGCTTCGCCCGCAATCCGCCCTTCCTCGTGCAGGCCCAGGTCATCCACATCGGCGGGCTCCTGTCGAGCCACTACCCCGGCGACGTGACCGCGACGAACTCGACGTCGGGCCAAACGCTCACCTTCACCATGGCCACGAAGACGACGTCCAGCCTCTTCTTCCTGGCCGGGCACGACATCGCCGTGACGGTGAACGAGGGCCTCGCGGTCGCGATGCAGCTCTCCTCCGCCACGGGAAACGTCGAGGTGGACGTGCCCGCGGGCGTCATCGTGACGACGCCCGGGATCACGACGAGCGTGACCACGGGGAACGTGGTCGTGCACGCGACGGACGCGGCCTTCGTGAACGGGGCCTGGATCCAGGCGACCGCCACGACCGGGTCCGTCACGATCTCGATCGACCAGGGCGTCGTCCACGCGGGGACCGTGACCGTGCAGGGCACATCGACCACGGGCTCCGTGACCTTCGACTTCACCGGATCGACGAGCGTCGCGGCGAAGGTCACGTCGACGGTGACCACGGGGTCCATCCGCTTCGACGGGACGAAGTACAGCGGGCCCGCAGACACCCTCCTGTACGCGCCCTCCTCCACGGCCTACGACGGCGCCGCGATGAAGTTCAGCGTGAATCTCCAATCCACGACGGGGAGCATCACCCTCGGGTGAGACGATGTACTGCAGCACATGCGGGGCGAAGAACGAGGACGGGGCGCGGTTCTGCGACCAGTGCG
The DNA here is from genome assembly GCA_038046665.1 of Thermoplasmatota archaeon. Classification (GTDB taxonomy): domain Archaea; phylum Thermoplasmatota; class Thermoplasmata; order RBG-16-68-12; family RBG-16-68-12; genus RBG-16-68-12. The sequence continues at coordinate 1,196 of JBBSVS010000310.1, read as the reverse complement.
GGGCCGACCTAGGCGCGATGCCGAGGCCGAGCGGGACGCCCTCCGCGGCTCCGCCGATCCCGCCGCCCACGATCCCGCCGATGTACTATCCTCCCGACCGCCCGCGGGCCTGGTGGTACCCGATCGGCGTGTGGGTCATCCTGGCCGCCTTCTTCCTGTTCATCGACCTCTCGACGAACGGCCAGGCGACGTGGTCCGTCTGGCCTATCGGGATCCTGGGGATCTTCATGCTGGGCTTTCCGCTCCTCCACCGGCTCGAGGAGTGGACGTCCCCACCGCGGCCTCCGGCGTAGGCGGCTCCCCGCAGCTTCAAATAGCCACGCCCCCTCCCAACATCCATGTCCGCATTTCCGGAGCGGAGGGACCGCTTCCTCCTGCTCCTGGTCCTTCTCGTGGTCCTAGTGATGGTCCCGGGGATCCTCATGATGGGATTCTGGGGCGGGACGATGGGCCCCGGGTTCATGGGCAGCGCTTGGGGCGGTTGGGTCGGCATGGGGTTCGGCCTCGTGCTCCTCGTCGTGCTGGTCGTGATCCTCCTGGGCGCGGCCGGATTGTTCCACGGAGGGCCCACGGTCCCTCTGTTCCCGCCCCCGCCTCCGATGGACGCCCTCGCGATCCTGGGCGCCCGGTATGCCCGCGGCGAGATCTCCCGGGAAGAGTACCTGCGGATGCGGGCGGACCTCGAGCATCGCGCCGCGTGAGGTGACCCGTATCGAGCCCGAGGAGTTCCGAGCGCAGCTCGACGGGGGGACGGTCCATGAGCGCACCCTGCGATGGGCGCATGCGGCCGCCCATTACGGGAAGCTCGCCGATGCCCTGGCCGGCCTCGAACCGAAGGACTCGTCGGGCCACGGGATGCGGGCCCTCGCCCTCCTGCGCCAGGCGAACGCGCTCATGGAGCTCGCGAGGTGGGAGGAGGCCCGGCGCTCTCTCGACGTCGCCCTGGAGGACGCGAAGTCGAGCGGAGAGGCGGCCACCCTCGCCCAGGCTCTCCTCGCGGCCGGCGTGTACGCGACGAACCGAGGCGACACCGCGCGGGCGGAGGCCTTCCTCATGGACGCGCTGGACCGGTTCCACCGCGCGGCCGATCCGCCGTCCGTGCAGGGTCGAGGCTGGGCCTTCCTGAACCTGGCAATCCTCTACGGGAAGACGGGTCGCCTCGACCTCGCCTTCGTCACGCTGAAGAAGGCCCAGGA
>JBBSVS010000309.1:0-1081 GCA_038046665.1 Thermoplasmatota archaeon | reverse complement strand
CGTGTGCTCCTGGACCTTCGCGATCTGCTCGAAGATGGGTTTCGGCGCGACGAGCCATCCGAGCCGCCAGCCCGTCATGGCGTACGTCTTCGAGAAGCCGTTCGCGGTGACCGTGCGGTCGAACATGCCGTCCAGGGAGGCGGGGGACACGTGCTCGCCCTCGTAGAGGATCTTCTCGTAGATCTCGTCGCTCACGACGACCAGGTCGTGGTCCTTCGCGAGGTCGCAGAGGCCCCGGATCGTCGCACGAGGGTAGACGGAGCCGGCGGGGTTCGAGGGAGAGTTGAGCATGATCAGGCGGGTGCGCGGGGTGATCGCCTCCGCGACGGCCTCCGGGGTGGGCACGAAACCGTCCTCGTCCGCCGCGCGCACGGGCACGGGCTTCGCTCCCGCGAGCTGGACCATGGGGGCGTAGGAGACCCATCCCGGGTCGGGTATGAGGGCCTCGTCCCCCGCTTCGAGGAGGGCCGTGCAGGCCATGTAGAGTGTGTGCTTCGTCGGGGCCACGAGGACGTTCTCCGGCTTCGCGGGGATCTGGTTCTCCTGCACGGACTTCTCCGCGATGGCCTCCCGCAGCTCCTTGATCCCTGTGGAGGGCGTGTACTTCGTGAAGCCCTCGTCGAGGGCCTTCTTCGCCGCGTCAACAATGTGCGCCGGCGTCGGGAAGTCCGGCTCGCCCACGGACAGGGAGAGGACCTTCTCCCCGCGGCCCTTCATCTCGGCCACGAGGTTGCCGAGGCGGATCGTCGGGGAGGACTCGATGGACGTGACGCGCTTCGCGAAGCGGACCATGGGGGCGGCAAGCCGCCGAAAGTAGAAAAGGTTGACCGCGGGGGCCAAGTGAGGCATCGTGTCGTTTTACTCGATTGGGTAAGAAGCTGACCGTCCTGCCGGACGACGGTGTTTTACTCAGTCGGGTAAAACCACCGCCTCTGCGATTCCCCCAGCAGGAATCTTTTTACTCGATTGGGTAAAAACCCGAGGATGGAGAGGAATCTCCATGGGCTGTCGTTTTACTCATTTGGGTAAAACCGAGCCCAGCACGGCCTCCGTGACGACGTGGTCAATCCCATTCCTGAAG
>JBBSVS010000308.1:0-8292 GCA_038046665.1 Thermoplasmatota archaeon | reverse complement strand
TCCGATCGCACGTACGCATCGAAGCTGTATGCGAGCCCGCTCCGGCCGGTGAGGAGCGCGGGCGCCGCCTCCGCGCGGGGGAGCGTCATCACCGCGCGCACGTCCGGGCTCGTCGCCGCCAGATGGGCGAGCATGCGTGCCGCAGCGACCTTGCCCTGAGGGACGTAGACGACGGGGTCGGCCTGGCGGACCGCGAGGATCACGCGGTGGCGCAAGGCGAAGTAGTCGAAGAAGGACCGCAGGTCTCGCATGAGGTCGAGGATGACAAAGCCCAGGATGAACAGGGAGACGAAGAGGGCGTTCACGAGGAACGCCTCGCCCGCGGTCAGGACCTGGAAGGCGCCGAAGACGATCGCCACGATCGTGAGGGCGAGCCGCGAGGAGGGCTGGGAGACGTAGCGCGCGGCGAGGAGAGCGCCGACGATGGGGACGAAGAGGAGGAAAGTGAGCACGGGCGCCTTGGAGAGGATCAGGATGAGGAAGAAGTCCAGGAGGAGCCACAGGGAGACGAACCACCGGACGTACCGGAGGACCTTGCGGATCTTCGGCGTCTGTCGGTCCACGGACTCCGCGAGGTCGAAGACCGCCGCGATGGGATCCTCGACCGCCCTTGCGTCTCGCTTCGCGTATTCCGGGTCCACGGGGAAGCGACGAGATTCGGAGTACTTAATGGGGTCGGGAAGATTCATTTCCGCACGCGTCCGCCGCGCGTGGACCGCGCCGACCCTCTCATGATTTGGGAATAGCCTTATGGCGCCGCGCGTCGAGTGGTCAGGCCATGCATCATCGGGGATTGTGGATCGGACTCGTGGTCTTGGCAGTCGTGGGCGCGACCCTGGCGTCGACAGCGGCCCGTGCAGACGCGGGGCGGATGTCGTGGGTCGCGGTCCTCTCGGGCTCCGAGGAGGTCCCCGCGAGGGACACCCTCGCCCGCGGACTGGCGTTCTTCCAGCTCAGCGACGACGGGATGACGATACGCTATCGCCTCATCGCCGCGAACATCCAGGACGTGATCATGGCCCACATCCATCTCGCGCCTGAAGGCGTAAACGGCGGGATCGTCGTGTGGCTCTATCCCGCGGGAGGTCCACCCCCGGCCGCGCCGGGCGGAGGCCGCTTCAACGGGGTCCTCGCAACGGGCTCCTTCGATGTATCCAAGCTCGTGGGGCCGCTCGCGGGCCACCCCTTGAGTGATCTGATCGCTGCGATGAACGGCGGGAACGCCTACGTGAACGTCCACACGGACGACGGCGTCCCTCCCCCGAACACGGGAGCCGGGGACTTCCCCGGCGGGGAGATTCGCGGCCAGGTCATGGTCGCCAGCTGAAATCCGATGCGGAGGATCGTGCCTCCGCATCCTTTATTATCAGGGGATTCATGGGCCGGCCCGTCGGGGTGGCTCAGCCTGGTGGAGCGTCGGACTCATAGGGTTTTGCCGATGGATCGACCACGGCGCTCCTGAGGCATCCGGAGGTCACGGGTTCAAATCCCGTCCCCGACACCTGGGCCCCGCACGCTACGGTCCCTCGGGTTTCCTCTTGCGTCGAAGGAACAACAGCGCCGTGATGGCCGCCGCAGCGATGACCGACGCCGCCGCGATCCCGGAAACGTAGTAGAATCCCGCGGGGTTCGGCGGGGGTGTCCTGGGACGCAAAGGAGGAGCATCGGTTGTCACACTCGTTGTTACACATTCCGAAATATCCCGTGAGGCTCTGCCGCGGCATCGAGGAGGAAAATCGGTGGTCGAGGAGAAGCCGAATCTCCGTCGCACAGACGCCCCCGCGGGCCGCCTTGAAGTTCCTGCAATGCGTGCAGCCGCAGTACTCGGCCCAAAAGACCTCCGTGTCCGCATGGGCCTGGCGCGTGGCCTCCCGGTCCACGTCCAGCTCCCACCTGCGGAAGTGGGCCGCCTCCATGGGCTCTCACCTCGAGGCACGAAGGTCGATCCCGGCCTGGAGCTTGCTCAGCCCGCGACGCTCCCGATCGCGGCGACGACCGTGTCGAAGTCCCAGAGGCCCTTGCCCGTCGCGGCTTTCGGCTTGAGATGGTCGAGGAGCCCCTTGCCCGCGAGCCTGGCCACCAAGTCCGCGCTGTACGCGGGCGCTCCGGTGGCGCCGGGAGAGTTGTAGTTCGTGATGTGGTAGGAGAGCGGGCCCTCCAGTTCGATCGCCTCCTTGACGAAGTTCCCCCGGCGGTCGATCACGGATGCTCTCACGCCGGCGGTCCCCGGCCCCGTGAGGTAGCCCACGCGCAGGGTCGGCAGGAACTCCCGCACGCGGTTCGTCATCACGCGCTTGGAGAGGGACGAGGCCCACTCCTCCGCAGCGAGGGTGAGGAAGTCCGGGTTGAAGAGGACGACGAGCTTGTTCCGTACGGGCTGCTCGAAGAACTTCTTGAACGGATCCGCGGGGTCCTCGAAGAAGCCGCGGTAGGTGTACGGTCCCGTGACGGGAACCGCGTTGGGCCCGATCTCCACGCGGCCGTCCGCACGGACGATCCAGTGCGGGTCGAGGAACGGCATGTCGGGGTGGCGGGCCACTGTGTAGATGTTTCGGCTCGAGAGGAAGCGGTAGTCCGGGTGGACGGTCCAGTACTCCCCGCGGAAATGCAGGTCCGTGTACTCCCTGCCCAGGCCGAGCATGTGGGCGATGTCGATCGATTTCCCGCCCGCCGCGTTGATCAGGAAGCGGGTGCGGAGCGGCTCGCGGGCCCAGTCCAGCCTCACCCGGATGCGGTCCTTTGAATCCATGGACACCCGCTCGTCCCCGCGCCCGGGATTGCGAACCTGCAGCTCCAGGAGCTCGCCCGCGACCGGGCGGACCGACTCCACCTCCGCGCCCGTGACGAACGTGGCCCCGGCCCTCTCGGCGTCCGCCTTCAGGGATTCCGTGTACACCTCGTAGTCCACGGCCGTGTCCGTCTTGGACCAGATCGCGCCGTAGCAGCGGACGTTGGGCTCGTACCGCCTCACCTCTTCCGGCGTGAGGAGCTCCAGTTCCTCCGGGGCCATGCCGTTCTCCGGGCCCCACCGGACGTACTTCTCGAGCTTCTCCACCATCCAGGGTTGGGTGGCGACCTCGAAGGTGCCGACCCGCCTCCAGGGAAGCCCGCGCTCCGCGGCGTAGACCTTCCACATCCCGTAGGCCGTCTGGGCCGAGCGGGCGAAGACCTTGCGGTTCTCCGGGTCCAGGTAGAAGGGGCGGTGGATCACGCCCGTGTTGCGGCGGGAGGTGTGCTGCGCCACCCGGCGTTCGCGTTCGATGACCGCGATGCGGCCCTCGTAGCGGTTCGCGAGCCAGTAGGCCATCGAGGTGCCGAGGATTCCCCCGCCGACGATTGTGACGTCGAAGGGCTCCATGGTCCCGGGCCTCGGAATATAGATGCCCTTATTATCCCTGCGTACGCACCCTCAGGGTCCGGGCCACGGGACCTTGAGCCGCGCCCCGATCTGCCTTAGGTTCTCCACGACCTTGGGCCCGAGCGAGATGCCTTCCTTGCGGTACTTCTCCATGCGGGCGTAGCTCTTCTCCCCGTGGACGTAGATCCGCGGCTGCCCCTCCGCCTTCGGGGAGTCCTTCAGCTCCCGCACGAGGCGGTCCATGTCCCGCTTGAATTCCTCCAGCGGTCGGAAAGCGGACGGGTCGATGGCCATGAAGAAATGCCCGACGTCGGGCTTCTTCTCGTCCGCGTAGACCTGGAGTCCGGTCGCCGCCCCCGGCAGCACGCCGCACAGCACGTCGACCAGGAGCGACAGTCCGTAGCCCTTGTGGCCGCTGAACTCCTCTCCTTCGCCGCCGAGCGGGAGGAGTCCGCCGCCGAGGCGCCTTGCGAGGGCGTTCAGGACCTTCGCGGGGTCCGTCGAGCTCTTGCCCGACTCGTCCACGGCCCAGCCGTGGGGCATAGGCTTGCCGAGGCGGTTGTACACCTCGACCTTGCCGCGCGGCACTGTGGAGGTGGCCATGTCCAGGACGAAGGGCTTCTCCTTCATCGTCGGAGCGGTGAGCGAGATCGGGTTGGTGCCCAAGACCGAAGTGCGGCCGAAGGTCGGCACGACGAGCGGGGCCGCGTTCGTCATGCTCATCCCGATGAGGTCGTGCTCGAGGGCCATGAGGGTGTAGTAGCCCGCGATCCCGTAGTGGTTCGAGTTCCGCACGGTGACGATGCCCACGGCCGTGTCCTTCGCCTTCTTGATCGCGAGCTCCATGCCCTTCCTGCTGACCACCTGCCCGAGGCTCTGCCCGCCGTCGAGGAGGGCGGTCGCCTTCGTCTCGCGGATGATCGTGCTGTGGTCCGTGGGCTTCATGTAGCCTTCCTGCAGGCCGCTCACGTAGCGCTGGAGGCGCGCGACCCCGTGGGAATCGATCCCCCGCAGGTCCGCGAGGACCAGAACGTCGGTCGTCACGCGAGCGTCCTGGGGTGGGACCCCGAGCTTCATCAGGACCTGTTCGCAGAAGGCGGTGAGTTCCCTCTCGCCGATTACGATCTTGTCGACCATGGCCTCGCCCCGGTTCGCCTCCCCGAAAAAGCCTCCCGCGTATAAGCTTGCGGTTCGTATCTTCCGAGTGGCCCGCACCGTGCCACGCAAGGTTGAAGTGACGCGCGGTCGTCTCCGGCGCGTGGCCTCCGAGCGGGACGAGATGACGTTGCTCCGCCGCCTCACCCCGGAGGATCACGGCCTCACGGTCTTCGACGCGGAGACGCAGGAGACGTCCTACGGCACCCTGGTCGTCGACGGCATGCCGCTCATCTTCGACACGCACCGCAAGGAGCAGTGGTTCGTGTCCACCGTCGAGGTGCTCACGGAGATCGTGGCGCCCGCCACCGCGACCCGCGAAGAGGTCGCGCGGTTCTCCAAGGTCGCCGAGCATCACGGCGTGCAGCCCCTTCCCTACAGCGCGTGTTTCTTCAAGGGGAACCTGCACGTGTACGCCTACTACGGGCCCGTGCGTGGCTTCGACCTCTCCGTCGTGGGCGACTCGGTCGCCGAGGCCGAGACCAGACTCGATTCACGCGTGCGCGAGGTGTGGGCGGACCTTCCCGCCGGGGTCGTCCAGGCGCAGAAGGAACTCCTGGCGGGCCGCAGGAAGGCGCGCTACGAGGCGGACCTGCAAGTCCTCCTTCGCAGGATGAAGTCTCCCGCGTGAGGTCCTCGCGTCCCTTCAGGGAGAACCCTTGCTCGGGGCCGCGGAACGGCTCGCCTTCCGCAGCTCCTCTCGGAAGGACTTCGTCGCGCGCTCCGTGGCCACGGTGATGGTCACGGGCGGGAGGCCGCGGACGTGCTCCCGCAGGAACGCCTCGGTCCGCTTGGCGTCCTTCTTCCAGCACTCCCGTAGCCACGTGCCGACGGCGCGCTGCACCCAGAACTCCTCGTCGTACAGGAGGCGCTTGAGGAGCCGGAAGGGTTTGTCGAGCTCACCCGCGCGGACGAACTCGTTCAGGGCGTAGGTCGACGCTCGCCGCCGCCAGAAGTTCTCGGCGCGGGTCCAGCGGAGGATCTCTTGGAAACGGGCCGGATGGGCGTGGACCATCGCGCTGACCGGACCGGAGGCGAGGCTGTCGCTGAGCGCCCACCCGATGGCCTGGTCGACCCAGGAATCCGCGAGGGCCCACGAGCGGTCGTCCAAGACGTCCGCATGGCGGGACAGGAGGCCGATGGCGAAGTTCTTCTCCTCAAGGGTCGGCCCGGACCACAGCGCTCCCGCGAGGGCGTTCACCTCGGTCGCCGTGAGGCGCGGGTGGGTCTTGTGGAACTCTTTGTGCACCTCACGGATCTGCGGCGTCGTCAGGCCGAGGACCGGGTAGGGCGAGCCCAGGTAGGACTGCAGGTCGAAGTCTCCCTTGGGCCTCGCATAGGACTTCAATCGCGCGACGATCCGTTTCCGCTCCGCGCGGACGTCCAGGGGCATCGCGCGGGGACGGTCGAGGGCCTGCAATAGGTTTCCGGAACACACCGCGTGTCGGTCTACGGCCGATGGACCTCCGAGGAGCCGTGGACCTCGGGCCTCCTCCGCGCGGGTTCTGTCTAGAGTCGGGTGATGAACGCCGCGGCGGCATAGACGGGGAGGGGTGTAACAAATCGGGTGATGGCGAAGCAGCCGCGGACACGGGGGTACGTTACCTGTGCGCCTCGACCGTAAGGTCACCTATAGCCGTCTTGGCATAGGGATGCTTTGAGCGAGCCGATTGTGGTCGCAGTTGCCCCTCAGACTGAAGACGCGGACCCGCTCGTGTTGGCCGTCCGGGGGGCGCTTGTTCTGGCGTGGGGTAATGCTTCCGCCTGAAATCTCACTTTTCCTCGGAGAACTCTGTGCGTTCGGCACCTCCGGGCTCACGAGGCTGGTCCGGCCGCACGTTCATGGATTGCGCCCGGGGGGGTCGGCATCTCGAGGGGGTTGTGGGACAGGCTTGGCCGTCCGGGCCTCGTGACGTGTCTTCTGAAACGAGACCACGGTGGTGATCAGGAGGACGAGTCCCACGACACCGAGGGCGTACTCCACGGGCACCTTGTAGAAGTCCGACACGAAGATCTTCGCTCCTACGAAGGCGAGCACCGCAGCGAGCCCGTAATGGAGGTAACGGAGGCGCTGTAAGGCATTCTCGAGGGCGAAATAGAGTGCTCGTAGTCCCAGGATGGCGAACGCGTTGGACGTGAAGATGATGAAGGGGTCCACGGTGATGGCGAAGATGGCCGGGACGGAATCGACGGCGAAGATGATGTCCGTGGTCTCCACGACGAGGAGGACCACGAGGAGCGGCGTGGCGAACCAAGAGCCGTTCCTCCGGACGAGGAACTTGTCCTCGCTGTAGTCGGGGGTGACCCGCACGAACTTCCGGAACAGGCGGAGGACCGGGTTCCGCTCGGGATGGACCTCCCGCTCCCGGACGACGACCAGCCGCACCGCGGTGAAAACGAGGACGCCCCCGAAGATGTACAGGACCCAATGGAAACGCTCGATGAGCGCCACGCCGAGGAAGATGAAGATGGCGCGGAAGACGAGGGCCCCGAGGATTCCCCAGAAGAGGACCTTGTGCTCGTCCCGCTTCGGTACGGAAAAGTAGGAGAAGATGAGGAGGAAGACGAAGAGGTTGTCGACGCTGAGGGACTTCTCGATGACATATCCCGTGAGGTACTCCAGGCCCTTCTCTCGTCCTTGCCAGAGCCACACCGCAACGCCGAAGACGACGGCGAGGACGATCCAGAACGCCGTCCACGCGAGGGCCTCCCGGATGCTGACGACGTGAGCGCGGCGATGGAAGACGAGGAGGTCGAGGAGGAGCATGGCGACGATGAAGGCGATGAAGCCGCCCCAGACCCACAGCTCTACCGCCACTCAGGTCGACCCCCGCCGCGACTCTTCCGAGGAGGGAGGTAGGCTCAAATCGGACCGCGGCACGAACTCGTCGAGTACGGGGGGCTATATACAGAAGACCATGGAACTCCCGGATACCCGGAGCCGCAGTCGCGTCGTTGTGCGGCCACGAGTATAGGTTGATAGGTTGGCGAATCTAGACAGAGTTCCGAACACGCCAGAAACCATCGGCATGCGCCTGCCGCTAGAAGCGGAGGTCTGCAGAGTTCCCGGCGTCACTACCACTTTATCCGATGGTCTTTCCCACGGAGACGGCGCGGAGAGACCGCAATGGTCACATCTCTGGACATTCGCCGGAATCGATTGATCGCACTTCGGACAGTGTATGTTGAGGACACGCCCCGAATTCCAAGACGGGCCAGCTCGACATGGTGCCGGGGGCTCTTGCGGACTGCGTACACGACCTCGCCCGAATTGTCTGAGAACGTACTATAATTCGGGGAATGTTATGGAGAGCGCCGGCGTTGCCACCCATGAGGTAGGAGGCGAGGGGTTTGAGACATGCCGATCTCACACAGAATCAGGTGGGGAGCGCACTTCGAATCGCCGGCGTCGTGTTCGTGTTGCTCGCACTCCTGGTATCCGTCGCGGGGCCCGCCGCACCGGCGCCCGCGCCGGCACCGGGGCTGCTGGACCCGACGACGATCCCGAAGTACGCGAATGAACTGACGGGGCCGCCGCCGGTCTGGGAGCCGACGATCGCGAAGAGGGGCGGTCGCGTCGTCGCACACGAGTACGAGATCGAGATGGCGGCGTTCTACCAGCAGATCTTGCCGCCCGGATTCCCGATGACGCCCGTGTGGGGATACGGCGGGATGGCTCGGGACGCGCTCACGGGAGCATCGCTCGGATACGTGCGGAGCTCGCCGGGCGCGTCCTTCGAGGCGGTGAGAGGGGTCCCGGCCTCCGTGAAGTGGATCAA
>JBBSVS010000307.1:0-5211 GCA_038046665.1 Thermoplasmatota archaeon | reverse complement strand
CGACGCGCCGCATCCCTCCATGGCGGGCGTCCCTCGGCGGCTCCTGGTTTCCCCTGATTCGCTGCATGCCTACGCGTCCATGGACGAGAAGTCCATCCCCACCCTGGCGACGAACGAGGAGAAGGACATCTCGGACGCGCTCGTGGACCGGGACCTCGTGCTCCTCCTGGGCGGCCTCGGCGGCGAGCTCGGCGGCTGGGCGATGGCCCTCGTCGGGCGGGTCGCGCGGATCATGGGGGACGCCTCCCTCGCCCTCGCGACGGTCCCCTTCTCCGCGGAGGGCATGCTCCGCCGGCAGTCCGCGGAGGCGCAGCTCGATCTGTTGCGGAAGCGCGTGGACGGCGTCGTGACCTTCGGCAACGACGAGCTCCTGCGCCTCGCGCCTAAGCTCCCCCTCACGAAGGCCTTCGCCGCCCTCGGCGTGATCATGGCCCAGCCCACGGCCCTCCTGCCCGCGATCCTCTCGCGGACCGATGTGGTCCCGCTCAAACGCATGCTCGTCAAGGCAAAGACGTGGCGGTTCGGGATGGGCGCGGGGACGGAGAAGCACCGATGCTTCCTCGCGGTCGACGAGGCCTACCACTCGCCCTGGTTCACGGACCGCGCCGAAGAAGTGCGCCAGGCGGTCGTCCTGATCGGCGCGCCCCGGGACCTCGTCGTCGACGAAGAGATCCTGCACGAGATCCGCATCCGCTCGCCCCTCGCGGACATCGCCTGGGGCCTCCTCCCCGAGCCGACGTCCGGGGACCGGGTCGCGGTCTTTCTCCTGGCGGGTCTGGACGTCCGTCTGGGGACCACTTGATTGCGGGTGCAAATGGGCGATTCTGGACACGGGACGCTCGGAAGGTTCAAATAGGGCCGCCTCCTCCCGTCCGTGCTACGTCCTCGCACGGTGGTGTCCCATGTCCTCGATTGGCAAGGAAATCCGTCTTCGGCGGGTCTTCAACGGCGGCAAAGCGCTCATCGTCGCCATGGACCACGGGGTTTCCTCCGGGCCCGTCGCCGGACTCGAGGACATCAAGAAGGCCGTGGCCAACGTGGCCAAGGGCGGCGCGACCGGCGTCATCCTGCACAAGGGCGTTGTCCGCTTCGCGAAGGACTACTTCGACGAACGCCTGAGCCTGATCCTCCACCTGAGCGCGTCCACGTCCCTGAGCACGCACACGAACCGCAAGGTCCTCGTCACGCGCGTGGACGAGGCGATCTCCTACGGGGCGGATGCGATCAGCACGCACACGAACCTCGGCGGGGAGGACGACGAGCACATGCTCGCGGACCTCGGGGCCGTGGCCACGGAGTGCGACCGCTTCGGCATGCCGCTCCTCGCGATGATGTACCCGCGCGGGGAGAACATCAAGAACCCCTACGACGTGGACGCGGTCAAGCACGTGGCACGCGCCGCGGCCGAGCTTGGCGCGGATGTGGTCAAGACCGTGTACACCGGCTCGCCGGAGACCTTCCGCGAGGTCGTCCGCGGCTGTCCCGTCCCCGTGGTCGTCGCCGGCGGCCCGAAGCTGGACACGGAGAAGGCGGCCCTCGAGATGGTCGCAGGCGCGATGGTCGGGGGCGCCGCCGGCGTGTCCCTGGGCCGCAACATCTTCCAGGCGAAGGATCCGATCAGCATGACGCGGGCGGTCGCCCGCATCCTCTTCGACGGCGCGTCGGTGGAGGAGGCCTATCGCGGGTGAGGCCCCCATGGACCGCTTGGTGTGGGTGGGGGCCCTCCCCTCCGAGGACAACGAGGACGTTCGGTCCGTCGTGGCGTCTGCGCTGGAAGCCGGGTTCGACCAGATCGTCCTTGGCCATCCGGACGACGAGCTCCAGCGCCTCGGCCGATTCTCCCCGATCCTCCTGAAGGACGACGCCTTCCTCTTCGACGGCCAGGAGATCGGACGGCTCGCGGTGATTCGCCGCGCGGAGGACGAACGGTCTGTGCGCGCTCTGCGGGGCGCGACGAAGCACGTCGTCGTGCGGACGGAGGACTGGAAGATCATCCCCCTGGAGAACCTCATCGCCCACTTCCAGGGGAGCGGCACGCGCCTCCTCGTGGAGGTGCACGACGCCGCCGAGGCCAAGCTGTTCTTCGAGACCATGGAGGTCGGCGTGGACGGGATCCTGCTCACGCCCCGATCGCCGAAGGAGGTCCGCGCGGTCCGTGCGCTCCTGGAGTCCCACGCCCAGTCCGTTCCTCTCGTCCCCGGGAAGGTACGGTCGATCCGCGCCCTCGGCCTCGGGGACCGCGTCTGCGTGGACACCTGCTCCCTCCTCAAGGACGGCGAGGGGATGCTCGTGGGCAATGCCAGCTCAGGCCTCTTCTTGATCCACGCGGAGACCGTCGAGGCGGGCTACGTGGCCCCGCGCCCCTTCCGCGTGAACGCGGGCCCCGTGCACGCCTACATCCTCCTGCCGGACGGAAAGACGAAGTACCTGAGCGAACTGCGCGCGGGGTACGACGTGCTGGCGGTGGATTCCCAAGGGACGTCCCGAGCGGTAATCGTGGGCCGCGTGAAGATCGAGCGGCGGCCCCTGGTCCTGGTCGAGGCCGATGTCGCGGGCCAGCGCCTCACGGCGATCGTGCAGAACGCGGAGACGATCCGCTTCGTCACGCCGAAGGGCGGGGCGGTCTCCGTGAGCGAGCTCCGCGAGGGGGACGAGATCCTCCTGCGTTTGGAGGAAGGGGGCCGCCACTTCGGCATGAAGATCCAAGAGACGATCGCGGAGCGATGACATGACCCAGATCGCCGCCGTCATAGCCGCGGGGAACGCCGACGAGACGGAACGCCAGGCGCGGGCCGCCCTCCGGAAGGGCGCGGACCTCGTCGAGCTGCGCATCGATGCCCTCCCCCACCCGAACCCCGGGGATCTTCGCCGGCTCGCGTCCGCGCTCGGCGCCCACGCGATCGCCACGCTCCGGTCTCCCGCCCAGGGAGGGAGCCGCGGTCCCGAAGGCGGGGCGCGCCACGCGCTCCTCCAGGAGATGTGCCGGCTCGGGTTCCGCTACGTGGACGTGGAGCTGGAGACGGACACGGCGCACATCGAGGCCTACGGGAAGGCGGCCTCGAAGCACCACCAGGACGTCATCGTGTCCCATCACTTCGACAAGCCCGTGGAGGTGTCCGACGCGGCGGATGCCCTCGAGGCGTGCATCGGCCTCGGGGACGTGGGCAAGGTCGCCCTGCCCGTGGCCGACGTGGACCATGCGGCCCAGTTCGTCGAGCTCGCGAGGAACCAGGGCCTCCAGTCCAGGCGGTTCGTCCTCATCGGGATGGGCGCCGCCGGCATGCTCACGCGGGCCCTGGCCGAGGACGTCAAGCAGGAGATCCAGTACGCCGCCGGGAACCGCGCGACCGCCCCGGGCCAGTTCGCCCTGGAGACCGCGACGCGGCTGAAGGGCAAGGAGCCCTTCGTCCTCGGCCTCGTCGGGCATCCCCTCGCGCATTCCATCTCGCCCCAGATTCACGAGGCGGCCCTCGAGGCGCTCCATCTCCCGGGCGTCTACCTTCCCTTCGACGTGGAAGGGCCGTCCCTCGAGACGCTCCTCCGGGCTCCCGAGCGGCTGAAGCTGCGCGGCTTCAACGTCACGATCCCCCACAAGGAGGCCGTGGCGGAGTTGATGGACGAGCTCGACGGCGATGCGGAGGCCCTCGGCGCCGTGAACACGGTCGTTCTGGAGAATGAGTGGGCCAAGGGGCACAACACGGACGTGTTCGGATTCCGGGTCTCCTTGCGGACCCTCGGCCTGCGCCTCGGGGAACGCAAGGCCCTCGTCGTCGGCGCGGGCGGGGCCGCGAAGGCCGTGGTCCATGTGCTCCTGCGGGAGGGCGCCCGCGTCCAGGTAACGAACCGCACGCCCGCGCGCGCGGATGCGCTCGCGGACGCCTTCGACGAGACCGTCGAGGTGGTCCCGCTCGAGGAGCTCGCGGACGAGGGCCCGTGGGATCTCCTCGTGAACGCCACCCCCGTGGGTACGAGCGGTCTCGAGCCGGGCCTGCCGGTGGAGGAACCCGTGGTCAAACGGGCGAAGTTCGTCTACGACCTCGTGTACAACCCGCCGGAGACCCCGCTGCTCCAGGTGGCGAGGCGCCTCCAGATCCGCGGGACGTCGGGCCTGGAGATGCTCCTCCATCAGGCCGCGAAGTCCTTCGAGCTCTGGACGGGGAGGTCCGCGCCCGTCGATGCGATGCGACGGGCCGCGAAGGAGGCCCTGGGATGAAGGCCCAGGCGACCTGCTTCGGCGCGGGGACGATCGTCAACGCGATCGCCACGGGCCATGGCGCCGCTTTCGGCCTCGCCCTGCGGGCCAGCGCGGTTGCCCAGGACCGCCCGAAGGAAGAAGGCGTTGTGGTCCGTGTCCCCGAGGGCGTCGACCCCGCCCTGGCCGAGGGCTGCGCCCGCCGGGTCCTCCGCCGAAGCCGGAGGAAGTCGGGCCTTATGGTCACCGTCGATTCCGAGATCCCCATCTCCCGAGGACTCAAGAGCAGCTCCGCCGTGGCCAATGCGATCGTACTGGCCTCGGCCCGCGCCCTCGGGCTTGAACTGGAGCCCCTCCAGATTATCAACTTGGGCGTGGACGCGGCCCTCGAGGCGAAGGTCACGATCACGGGCGCCTTCGACGACGCCTGCGCGTCCTTCTTCGGTGGCATCGTCGTGACGGACAACACGGCGCGGCGGCTCGTCAAGGTGGATCGGTTTCCGCCCGGCCTTATGGCCGTCGTGCAGATCCCGAAGCGGGCGATCACGAAGCCCAGCATCGCAGGGAAGGACTTCTCCTCCATCCGGGCACAAGTCGAGGAGGCCTACCGCCTCGCCCTCCAGGGAGACTACTTCCACGCCCTCGAGGTGAACAGCGCGGCCTACGGGCCCATCCTGGAGATCGACGAGACGCACGCGCGCCGGGCGCGCGCGGCGGGAGCCGTCGCCGCGGGCATCTCGGGGGCGGGCCCCGCGATCCTCGCCCTCGTGAAGCCCGCCCACGTCGAGTCCGTCGTGCTCGCGCTGACCGACGGAGAATCGGAAGTCCGCGTCGCGAGCCTGAACACGGTCGAGTCCCGGGAGGTGGTCGTGTGAGGTTCCGCGCGAAGCCCTCCAAGGTCTCCGGGACCGTGCGGGCGCCTCCCTCGAAGAGCTACACCCATCGCGCCATCCTGCTCGCTGCGCTCTCCGGCGGCCCCTGTCGCATTCTCCGTCCGCTCCTCTCCTAAGACACCGAAG
>JBBSVS010000306.1:0-1918 GCA_038046665.1 Thermoplasmatota archaeon | reverse complement strand
CAAAGAGACCCTCAAGCAGATCAAGGTCGAGGCCGCGGATGGCACGAAGGAGCGGGCCAAGGTCCTCAAGGAGATTGAGGCCCTCGAGCGCGAACACGGGAACGTAGAGACGCGCATCTCCGAGCTCGAGGACGCCGTGAAGGCCGTGGACGTGGACCTCCATGAGATCGACGAGAAGGCCTCCAGGGGCGACGCGAAGGTCCTCACGATCCAGAAGGAGATCATCGCCCTGAACAAGCAGGTCGACGAGATCGAGGACAGGCTCAAGGGCGTCGTCCTCGAGGGCGACCGCACGAAGGACATGATGCAGCGTCTCGAGTCGGAGATCGCCCAGCTCGAGGAATCCCGCAAGCAGTACCAGACCGAGTTCGACGACGCGGACTGGCAGCTCAAGGAGCTCAAGTCCCATTCCAAGGAATCGGGCAAGAGCCTGCAAAAGCTCCAGCAGGAATTCTACGAGAAGCGGAACCAGGAGGCCAAGCTCTCCAGGGAGCAGACCGAGCTCCAGCAAGCGATCCTCACCCTCACCCGCCAGTACGCCCAGCTCAAGGCCGAGGCCGACGTGGCGGAGAACTTGCGCAAGGGCTACACCGCCGCCGTCTCCTCGATTCTCGAGGCGCGGGAAACCGGCACGATCAAGGGCATCCACGGCACGGTGGCGCAGCTGGCCCACGTGAACCCGCAGTACGAGACTGCGATCGTCACGGCCGCGGGCTCGCGTATGCAGGCGATCATCGTCGACAATGACAGCGTGGCCGCGGAGTGCATCGACTTCCTGAAGAAGCGGAAGATCGGGCGCGCGACGTTCCTGCCTCTCAACAAGATGCTCGTCGGCAAGCCGCGGGGCAAGGCGATCCTCGTGGCCAAGGAGTGCCTCGGTTTCGCGATCGACCTGTGCCAGTTCGACGAGAAGTACCGGGACGCCTTCTTCTACGTGTTCGGCGACACCCTCGTCGTCCAGAACCTGGACGAGGCCCGCAGGTGGATGGGCGGTGTCCGCCTGGTGACCGTCAGCGGCGAGCTGATCGAGGCCAGCGGCGCGATGATCGGCGGTGAGGCCGAGAAGTCCTCGGTGCGCTTCGGTCCCTCGTCGGCGAACGAGCTCGAGAAGGTCGCCGGGAAGCTGCGGGAGGCGCAGGCCCAGGCCGAGCAGGTCGGCTCCCGCCTGGAGGACCTGCGGCGGGAGATCCTGGAGGTGGAGGGCCAGCTCAAGGACACGGGGAGCAAGACCGGCGTGGCGGAGGTCAAGCTCGGTTCCCTGGAGGCCAAGCGCAAGGAGTACCAGGGCAAGCTCAGCGCGGTGGACAAGGACCTGGAGGACCGCAAGGCGCGGTTCAAGGAGGCGCAGAAGACCGCCCAGCGGATCCAGGAGGACCTGGAGAAGTTCACGAAGGGACTCGAGTCCCTCCGGTCCAAGCGGGACGAGCGGAAGAAGGCGGTCATCGACGCGACGCCTCAGCAGATTTCCTCGCGCATGAAGGAGCTCATGGCCAAGCGCGCATCCCTCTCCGACGAGCTCAACCAGCACCGGTCCAAGCTGGACGCCATGGCGACGCAGACGCAGGTCCTCGGGGACCGTAAGGCCGAGATCGAGGCTCGCCTCTCCACACTGGACTCGCAAAAGAAGGAGCGCGAGGGGCGCATCGGGAACTTCGAGGAGTCCCTCGGCCGGCTGGAGAACGAGATCCGCGGGCTCGAGAAGATGGAGGCCCAGATGGGCAAGAAGCTCAAGGACCTTCAGGACGCCCGGGACGCGGCCTACCGGGAGAAGACGGACCTCGAGGGCGGCTTCGACAAGGTCTCCCACAAGATCGAGACGAAGGACGATTTCATCCTCAAGCTCCAGACGGAGCTCAAGGTCCAGGAGGAGCAGCTCGCCGAGTCCCACCCCCCCAGCTTACTTCATGTGGCCATCAGG
>JBBSVS010000305.1:0-4739 GCA_038046665.1 Thermoplasmatota archaeon | reverse complement strand
CTAGTGTGGTGCGCCAGCCAGATCTACGTTTAACCGGTTCCACCGGACCTTCTCGAGAATCTGGTCGGCTGTAGCCCGCCACTCGAAGGGCCGCGGATCCTCGTTGTAGGTCTCTACGTACTGCTTGAGGGCCTCGATCAGCTCCCGTTCACTGTGGAAGGTCCCTCGACGGATTCGCTTCTGCGTGAGGTCGTTGAACCACCGCTCCACTTGGTTCAGCCACGAGGAGCTGGTGGGGACGAAGTGGAAGTGAAACCGAGGGTGGCGGAGGACCCAGCGCTTGACCTGGGCCGTCTTGTGGGTCGCCAGATTGTCGAGGATCAGGTGGAGGTCCAGTCCCGCCGGGGTCGTGCGATCCAGGGTTCTCAGGAAGGCGAGGAACTCCTTGGCTCGGTGACGTTTGTGGCATTCCCCGATGACCGTCCCCTCGGCCACGTCCAATGCTGCGAACAGATCGGTGGTCCCGTTCCTCCGATAGTCGTGGGTCTGGCGCTCGGGAACCCCGGGGCGCAGGGGTAAGATGGCCTGGGTGCGATCCAGCGCCTGGATCTGCGTCTTCTCGTCCACGCTGAGGACCAGAGCGTGTTCGGGAGGATTGAGGTAGAGACCCACCACATCCCGGAGTTTCTCCTCGAAGTGCTTGTCGCGACTGAGCTTGTAATGCTCCAGGCGGTGGGGCTGGAGTCGACGGGCCCGCCAGATGCGACGCACGGTCGAGGGGCTGACCCCATGGGCCTCGGCCATCGACCGAGTGGACCAGTGAGTGGCGTTGGTTGGGCGAGTGTGGAGGGTGTCGTGCACAATGGCCCGGATCGTGGCGTCCGGAACGAGGAGGGGACCTCCCGCGCGAGGGGCATCATTCATGAGGCCCGGTAGACGAGCGGCGAGGAACCTCCGCCGCCAGAGGGCACAGGTATTGGGTTCGGTGCTCAACTCCTCGGCGATGGCCTTGTTGGTGGCCCCGTCGGCGGCGCGGAGAACGATCCGAGCGCGCAGCACGACGCGATGGGGAGTCGATCGACCGCGGGCCCACGAGGTCAGCTGAGTGTGCTCTTCCTCGGAGAGGGAGATTCGGGGTGCGACCCGCACAGAGGGGGCATCAACATTCCCGGATATAAACGTAGCCAATCGTGACGCATCACACTAGGATCAGCACATCTTCGATCCCCGCCGAGGCGAGAGCACCGGCCGCGGGACCGACGCGGCGGTCCACGCGGGAGACGTCTGCGCGGGGGATCTCCCGCCGCACCTCGTAGCCCTGGAACTCCTTCACGTTCCATGCGCCGTGGACCTCGAGGTGGGCCCGGAATTCCAGGAGACGCCGGTCCGTGGCCACGAGGGTCCCGCCGTGGATTGCGACGAAGGCCAGGGGGCGCTCGTCCGCTTCGAGGTGCTGCGCGAAGAGGGACAACCGATAGGGGTCCCGCTTGGAGTTCCTCGCGAGGCCCAAGAAGAGCGTGTCATCGAAGGCGTCCGCGCTCCGCACGGGCCGGTCCAAGAGGCCGGGAGACATGAAACCTACCGTGGCGGCATGCTTAATCCTGCGAGGGGCATCTCGGCGCCATGGCCTCCTTCGCGGTCGTCGACCGGGCGCTGTCCTCCGCGGTCTCCGACCTGCACGATTACCTCTGGGCGGGCAAGCGGCTCGAGGAGAAGGCCCTGCTCCGGCGCTTGGAGCGAAGTGCGATGGACCTGGACCAATATGTCCAGGCGCGGGGCGCGATCGCCTCTGCGGTCCGCCCTCTCCTGCGCCGCTTCCAGAAGTACCCGACCGGGCCGGACTTGTTCACGTTCCTCGATGCGGTGGTGAACCTCAGCGCGGCCGTGGAATACTTCCGGCGTAGACCCAAGCTCTCCGCCGCCCGCGCGAGCGCCCTCGCGGTCTCCCTCTCGATCGGAATCGCGTCGGCCGCGGACCGCTTCGACCTGGTCGAGGCGTTCGAGGGCGGGAAGACGGACTTCAGCGAGTTCACCTCTGGGCTCGCTGACGTACTGGAGGAAAAGGGGGTGCTGCGGGCGGGCGAGTTCCGGCGAGCGGTGAACGAGCCCTTCGACGTGAACGCCCTGTGGGACGCCCGAGCCCCCAAGGACGCACAACGCATCTCGGCGCTCGCTTCGACCGCGTCCGTCGCCCTCGCCTGCGTCCTCTATGTGGACGCACTCCGGGCCCTCGGCCGGTACCGGCCGATCCCTTTCGCGAAGCTCACCCCGGCGACGCGCCGTATCCTGGACCGCCTGGGTGGGCACCCTTAAATCGGCGGCCCCCTTGTCCCGCGCGACCGACGTGGCCGACGACCTCTATGAACGGACTCGGCAGGCCTTGGACCGCGGCGATGCCGAGGCCGCCCGCGCCCTCATCGACGACGCCTTCGCCCAGAAGCCCGAGGACGCGGACGTCCGAGAGCTGTACGCCTCCCTCCACCTGGCCCGAGCCATCCGGACGGCCGCGGCCGCCCGCGAAGCGCGGCGGCAGGACATCGTGCGACGGGACATCCCCTACGACCAGGAGTTCCAGGACAGCCCCGAGGTCGCGAAGGCGTTCGAAGACGCCCTCGCCGCCGTGGACGAGGTCCTCGAGGCCGCGCCTGACCATGAGAAGGCGCGCATGATCAAGGCCTCGATTCTGTTCCGCAGGGACCGGGAGGTCGGCCGGGGGCAGGCCCTGGAGATCCTCCAGTCGATCGCGGCCGCTCACCCGACGAACAAGCAGGTCGCCTCCACGATCAAGAAGATCGAGCGGCCCTGTCCCCGATGCTCCGACACCGGCTTCTGCCCGAGCTGCCGCGGGCGCGGGAGCAAGCGGCTCCTCAAAATGGAGCGCAGGTGCGAGGCGTGCCATGGGCAGGGGATCTGCCTGTTCTGCGGGGTCCTGTGACTCAGGGATCGGACGCGTCCTCCCCGAGGACGCCTTCCGTCTTCGAGTCCGAGCCCTCGACCCACTCCACGCGGTCCGCCTTGCCGACCTCGCCGCAGTCCAGACATTCCCAGCCGAGGGCGTAGTCCTCGAACATGACGAGGCCCCGCTCCTCCTTGCCGCACTTCGTGCAGGGTCCGAGCACGTAGCCGCTCACGCGGTACGCCCGGATCACGACCTCGCCCACACAGGACCTCCCGGCTGACTCACTTCTCCGCGGGCTTCTCCTTGCCGTCCGGCGAGGAGTACCACTCGGGGATCCCCTCGTCCCCGCCCAGGTCGCACTTGGGGCACACGTAGTCGAGGATCGGGTAGTTGCCGTGAGCGTGCTGGACGAAATAGATCTTCTCGCTGCCGCACTTGGGGCACTTCTCCGGTTCCCCACCGACGTTCTTGCGGCTGAACATCGGGCGCGGGCACGACGGCGGGGCGAGATAAAGTTGCTGTCGTGGCGAGGAAAAGTCTTTCGGCTGGACGCGGCTCCAAGGTCGCGATGTTCATCCGGTTCAGCCGCTTCCGGTTCAAGGAAGGCAAGGAAGGAGAGGGCGCGGAGATTCTGGCGCGCCACGCCTCCAAGATTCGTTCCGCACCGGGATGCGAGGACGCCTGGGTGGGCCAGGGGCAACACCCTTCGACCGAGTTCGTCGTCATCGCGCGGTTCGCCGACGAGGCATCCCTGCGTAGCTTGGAAGGAAAGCTCAGGTCCGATCCCGCGACAGGGGGCGACTTCTTCTCCCTGCTGCGGCTGACGACGCAACCGCCCGAGGTCACGCAGTACGAGGTGCGACAGACCACGCCGCTACCTCCTGCTTAAAGACCTCAAACCGCATGCGGTCGTGAACGCGTCGAAAGCCCATGGCCATGGTGGCGGGCAGCATGAAGGAAGTTCGACCCATTGTGATCAAGATTGGCGAGACTCGCCTCGACCCCGACGGCGTCCGGGCAATGCTGAAAGCCCTAGGCGTCTCTGAGGAGACCATCGAAAGGGTGGACGCGATGCCTGAGAACGCGGAGACCCTCATCGAGCTGGCGGGGCGGATTTGCTACGAGTCCTTCGAGATTGGGCTCAATCCGAACGTGACAAAGATACGGACGGATTCGAAGGAATATCTTGAGAACATCCTGAGGAAAGGGGACGGATCGATCGCGGAACATGGTTACGTGAGCTGGGCTTTCTTGAACGTAAGCAGAATCATGACCCATGAGCTGGTCAGGCATCGGGTGGGAATCGCAATCAGCCAGGAGTCCCTGCGCTACGTCCGGCCTCGCGAGATCAAGTTCTGGATCCCGGACGAGCTTGGTCCGGAGCAGAGGGCCGCCATGAAGAAGGCGGTGGAGCACGTCGAATCCGCGTACCGAGACCTCGAGGCCGCGGTCCCTTGGGACAAGATGGCCATGGACCAGAAGAAGCGGGTAACATCGGCCCTGAGACGGATTCTCCCAGATGGCATCGGCACGAACATTATCTGGACCGCGAATCACCGCACGCTTCGTTGGGTGATCGAGATGCGCACGGACCCCGCGGCCGAGGTTGAGATCCGGATGGTCTTCGACCAGGTCGCCCAGATCTGTAAGAGGGACTATCCCCTCCTCTATCAGGACATGGTGCGGACGGAACTCCCCGATGGCACCGGTTCCTGGAAGCCCACGATCCGCAGCAAGGTCTGAGCCGAGGTTTCCCGCGAATCCTCCGGCTCACAGCCACCGGTACAGGATCTTCCAGAACTCCGCCTGTTCCGGCTTGCGGGCGCCCTTGACGACCGTCTCGAGGAGGTGCTTCCTCTGGGCCTCGGGGTTCTCATAGCCCGCGGACATCGCGTCGTAG
>JBBSVS010000304.1:0-1352 GCA_038046665.1 Thermoplasmatota archaeon | reverse complement strand
CCGCCCTGGGCTTGCCCGTAATCGCGATGGCCTATCCGAACGCCGGGAGTCCCGGGGCCACCCTCCACGCGGTCCATGCGGCGGCGGAGCTAGGAGCCGTGCTCGTCCAGACGCACTACACGGGATCCGTAGAGTCCTTCCTCGAGGTCGTCCGCGGCTGTCCCGTCCCCGTGCTGGTCGCCGGCGGCCCGATGGCCTCCTCGCCGGACGCGTTCCTCGGGATGGTCCGAGATGCGATGGCGGCCGGCGCGGGCGGCGTCACCGCGGGACGGAACCTCTTCCAGAATCCAGACCCTGCGAGGTTTGCGGCCCAGATCGCGAACCTGGTCTTCGCCGGCGCGCCGCGGGTCGCCACGGGAGGCTGAGTCCATCCAGCGCATCGCCCTCGACCCGAAGACGGACCCCTACCGCCTCTTCGCGGCGTCGCGGGACGAGCATCCTCACGCGTTCCTCCTGGAGAGCCTCACCGGGCCGGAGCGGCTGCGGGAGCACACATTCCTCGGCTTCGACCCGGAGATGATCCTCTCCTACCGCGGCGGCGTCCTCCGGACGAACGGGGACACGATCAAGACGGATCGCCCCTTCGACGTCCTCCGTTCCCTCCTCGCGGAGCACGCGACGCCCGGCGTGCCCGGTCCCTTCGTCGGCGGCCTCGTGGGCTACGTGTCCTTCGAGTTCGTGCGGAACCTCGACACGGTCCCGGTCCACTTGGACTCCCCCTTCCCCGAGTTCGAGTTCGGCCTGTATACGGATGGCGTGATCTTCGACCACGTCCGCGGGTCCGCGGAGTACTTCACCCACGGTCCCTCGCGGCTCCAGGATCTTCCGCGGCCGGATGGCGGGAGCAAGGAGTTCCGCGCGGACGCCGCCCGACCCGAGGGCCGTCCCGAGGATTTCCTGGCCGCCGTGGCCCGCGCCCGAGAGTACATCTACGAGGGCGAGGCCTTCCAGATCGTGCTCTCCCGCCGCGAGCGCGGGACGATGTCCGGCGATCCGCTCGCCTTCTACGAGGCCCTGCGTCGGATCAACCCGAGCCCGTACATGTACTACCTCGACTTCGGGGCGCGGCAGGTCATCGGCTCGAGCCCGGAGATGCTCCTGCGGGTCCAGGGTCGCACGGCAACGACGTTCCCCATCGCGGGCACGCGGCCCATGGGGCGGATGCCCGAGGAGACCTCCGTCCTGGCGGCGGAGCTCCTGTCCGACGAGAAGGAGCGCGCGGAGCACAACATGCTCGTGGACCTGGCGCGGAACGACCTGGGCAAGGTCTGCGCCTTCGGGTCCGTCCAGGTGCCGGAGTACCTGAAGCTGGAGCGGTACAGCCATGTCCAGCACCTCGTGTCCCGCGTGGA
>JBBSVS010000303.1:0-3606 GCA_038046665.1 Thermoplasmatota archaeon | reverse complement strand
AGGCCTCGTTGAAGATCACGGAGAAGTTAGCACCCGCGAAGGGGCCGTCCGGGTCAGGGTCGAACACCCACGGCCTCCGGAGGCGGGACTGCACCGCCTCTGGGTCGCAGCGGAAGTTGAGGACGAACCGTGAGGCAATCGTCGTGTCGAGGAGCATCGGCATGGGCCTCGCCTGCGACGACGAAAGACCTCGCACGCTATTGCCCTTCCGGAATCAACGGGGTTGGTGAGAGAGGCGGTTTCTTGGCTTTCGGCGCGCGACGAAGCATACTTCGACATCTTTATATACGCCTCCGTTTCTCGCACGCGCCATGGAACTCCCCCTCCGCGAGAAGATCGCGGGCGAGATCGTCCTCTCCGAGGCCCCGGGAAAGACGATGCGCAAGTGGCGGGAGGAGCTCCACATCTCCCAGACGGACCTCGCGCGGCACATGCACGTCTCCCCGAGCGTGATCTCCGATTACGAGGCGGGGCGGCGCACGTCCCCCGGCATCAAGACGATCCACCGGCTCGTGGACGCCTTCCTCGAGATCGACCAACGCTCCGGGCGCCGCCTCTCCAGGCGATTCGAGGAATACTCCGACGCGATCCCGTCCATGAAGGACTGGCCCGTCGGGATGCGGGCCTCGGACTTCCTGAGGAAGATCGAGGGGAAGCTCCTGACGAGCGGACTCAACACCCGCCGCCTGCTCAACGGCTACACGGTCATCGACTCCATCAAGGCCATCACGACCTTCGACGCGAACGACTACCTGAGGATCTACGGGGCCACGAGCGAGCGGGCCCTCCTCTTCATCGGCGTCAAGTTCGGCCGCTCGCCCATGATCGCGGTGAAGGCCCATCCCCTCAAGCCCGCGATGGTCGTCTACGTTCAGCCGGAGAACATCGATGAACTCGCAATCAAGCTGGCCGAGATGGAGAATATCCTCTTAGCAAGGACGGATCTGGACCCTCCGGAAGTCATCGAGCGGCTGGAGCGGTTGCAATGAACGCAGGCATCGTGAGCTATGGTGGCTACATCCCGCGCTTCCGGATCACCCCGCAGATGATCGGGGCGGTGTGGGGCGCGGACGGCGAGGCGATGGGGCGCGGGCTGAACATCAAGTCCAAGTCCGTCCCCGGACCCGACGAGGACGTGATCACGATCTCCGTCGAGGCCGCACGGGCGTGCATGGCCAAGGTGGACATCGACCCCACGGAGATCGGCGCGATCTACGTCGGGTCTGAATCCCATCCCTATGCGGTCAAGCCGACGGCCACGATCGTGGCGGAGGCCATCGGCTCCGCGCCGGTCATGACCGCCGCGGACTTCGAATTCGCCTGCAAGGCGGGCACCGCCGCCGTCCAAGCCACGATGGGGCTCACCCTCTCCAAAATGATGAAGTACGGACTGGCCATCGGCTCGGACACGTCCCAGGGCGCGCCGGGGGACGCGCTGGAGTACAGCGCCTCCGCAGGCGGAGCCGCGATGCTCATCGGCACCGATCACGTCATCGCGGAGATCGCCCACACGGTCTCCTACACCACCGACACCCCGGACTTCTGGCGACGGGAGGGGCAACGCTACCCGAGCCACGGCGGACGTTTCACCGGCGAACCCGCCTATTTCAAGCACGTCCTCGCCTGTGCCAACCTCCTGTTCAAGCGCGCGGGTTCGAAGCCCGAGGACTACGACTACGCCGTCTTCCACCAGCCCAACGGCAAGTTTCCCGTCCGCGCGGCGAAGCAGCTCGAGTTCAAGGATGTTCAGATCGACACGGGCCTCTGCGTGCGAGACATCGGGAACACCTACAGCGCGGCCATCCTCGTCGGGCTCGCGGCCATCCTGGACGAGGCCGACCCGGGCGACCGTATCTTCGCCGTGGGCTACGGCAGCGGCGCAGGTTCCGACGGCTTCGACATCACCGTCACCGATCAGATCAAGAAGATCAACCGACACGCGACGCACACGATCAAGCAGCAGATCGCGGACCACGTGTTCGTCGACTACGCGACCTACGCGAAGTACCGCGGGAAAATCCTGCTCCGGGAGGCCTGAGCATGCGCGACGTGGCGGTCATCGGCGTCGGCGAGACCGAGTTCGGAGAGCTGTGGGACCGCTCCTTCCGGGACCTCGGGATCGAGGCCGGGCTGAAGGCGATCCAGGACGCGAAGATCGCGTCCGAGGAGATCGACGCGGTCTACATCGGCAACATGAGCGCGGGGAAGTTCATCGACCAAGAGCACGTGTCCGCGCTGGTGGCGGATTACGCGGGCCTCGCGGACATGCATCTGCCCACCGTGCGCGTCGAGGGCGGCGGGGCCTGCGGGGCCATCGCACTCCTCCAGGCGCGTCTAGCCATCGCCTCGGGCATGTACGACATCGTGGTGGTCGGTGGGGCGGAGAAGATGACCGACGTGGGCGACGTGCAGGCGGCGGAGATCCTCTCGAGCACCGCAGACCAGGAGTGGGAGAGCGTCTTCGGCGCTACTTTCGCCGGGCTGTACGCCATGATGGCGCGCCGCCACATGCACGAGTACGGCACCACGCGGGAGCAGCTCGCCTCCGTGGCCGTGAAGAACCACAAGAACGGCGCCCTCAACCCGGAAGCCCAGTTCCAGAAAGAAATCACACTCGATGCGGTCCTGAACTCTCCGATGGTCGCGGAGCCCCTCGGGCTCTTCGACTGTGCGCCCCTGAGCGACGGGGCCGCGGCGGTCGTGCTCTGTGCGGCGGACAAAGCGCGCAAGTTCACGGACACCCCGATCCTCTTCAAGGGCTCCGGCCAGGCGAGCGACTTCCTTGCGCTCCATGACCGGAGGGACCTGTGCACGATGGACGCGACCGTGGTCGCGGGCAAGCGCGCCCTCGCGGAGGCCAAGCTGGAGCCGAAGGACATCCAAGTCGCCGAGGTCCATGACAACTTCACGATCACGGAGATCCTGGCCATCGAGGACCTGCGCTTCGTCGAGAAGGGCAAGGGAGGCCCCGCCACACTGGACGGGGTCACGGCCCTGAACGGCAAGTTCTCCATCAACACCTCGGGCGGACTCAAGGCCCGTGGACAGCCTGTCGGTGCGACGGGTGTCGCTCAGGCCGTGGAAATCGTAAAGCAACTCCGCAACGAGGCGGGCAAGCGCCAGGTCGTCGGGGCGCGGCGAGGGCTCACGCACACTCTGGGAGGCACGGGAGCCACGGCCGTCGTCCATATCTTCGAGCGGGGGGACTGAGATGGCCATCCCCAGGTTCTGGCGGGAGATCGGCAGCCGGTACAACCTCATCGGCACGAAGTGCAGTAACTGCGGCAAGGTCGACTTCCCGCCCCGCGCCGTGTGCCCGGACTGCGGCCGCAAGTCCATCGGGAAGATGGAAAGGCTCCAGCTCGCAGGCAAGGGGACAGTCGTCACGTATACGGTCATCCACGACGCGCCCGCACAGTTCGAGATGCAGAAGCCCTACGTGATGGCGATCATCGAGATGGACGAGGGCGCCCGCCTCACGGCCCAGCTCATCGACGTCAAGCCGGAGGACGTGAAGATCGGCCTGCGCGTCCATTCGACCTTCCGCAAGCTCGGCCAAGAAGGCGAGGCAGGCCAACCTCCGGACGCCGGCCTAACAGCATCTAG
>JBBSVS010000302.1:0-7243 GCA_038046665.1 Thermoplasmatota archaeon | reverse complement strand
AACGAGGCCTTGGCAAGGGCTGTACGGTTCCAGCCCGGTGCCCTCCGCGATGATGTCGTGATTCCCCTCTGCGACCTGCCGGCGTTGCTGGCAGGCGCACGGGAGGAGCCGAGCGGGGTGGAGTCGGCCATGTCAAGAGCGAGCTGACAGAACCGCGTCGTAAGTTTCGAACAGGTGAGTCATCGCAGGCCGCGAAGGAGGTCGTGCATCGTCTTCGCCGCGTCGACCGCGCGCGCGGCCGCTTCGATGCGGGCCATCGCCTGCTCGTCGGTCATCCCCGGCCCCGTGATGCCGAGGCCCACGGGTTTCCCCGTCTGCAACCCGACGTCCATGAGGGCCTGCGCCGCGGCGGCCATGATGACCTCGTCGTGCTTCGTCTCGCCCTTGATCACCGCACCCAGGGCGACCGCACCGTCCACGTCGCTGCGCCGGAGCAGCTGCTGGACCGCGGGAGGGATCTCGAAGGTGCCCGGGACGCGGACCACGGAGGTCACCTGGAGGTCGAGCTCCTTCGCACGGGCGAGCGCCCGCTCGACCATCCGGTCCACGACCTCCCGGTTGAACAGGGAAGCGACCACCGCGAGCCTCATCGGGAACCCTTCGGCAGCGGCCCCGCGTCCGCATACCCCTCGCGCTGTCCGGTTCCCGCGCGGGCGCGGATCGCCTCGGGACGGAACAGGAGGTCGTAGGCGTTGACCGCATGCTCGCGGGTGCGCCGGTCGAAGAGCCACGCGAGCTTCTCCTCGTCGGCGGCCTCCTCCTCGTGCACCATGACGCCGATGATGTGTCGGCCCGTTTGGGCCTGCACCGCCTGAAGACCGAAGTCCGCGGCGAGGGCGCAGTCCTTGTCCACGGTCTGGCGGCCCACCATGCCCAGGGTCATCACGAGGTCACAGCCGCGGTCGAACAGGATCCTCGCGCCCGCGGCCATGTCCTTGATCCCCGGCACGGTGTACCGAACGACCTCGAACCCGCCGCCCTGCTTCCCCAGCTCGTCGATCGCAGCGGTCGCCATATCGTATCGGGAGAAGGACGTGTCCACGATCCCGATCTTCTTCAGCTTCGGTGCGTGGGCTCGGGCTCCGCGGGCTTGACCCCTTCGACCTGTTTGAGACGTTCCTGCAACGCGAGCCATTCGGCCACCTTCCTCACAATCTTGCGCGTCCCGTCCAGATCTCCCTCGAAGCGTGGGAGGCGGACGACCTTGGTCGGGAGGCGCCGCTTCCGGCACTCCTCCAGGACCTTGTCCTCGTTGTGGATCTGGTCGTACCCCAGCGCGATGATGTCCGGACGGACCTCCTCCAGGATGTCGTAGATGCTCCCCTCGTGGCCGAGCAGCGCGCGGTCCACGGGCTTGAGGGCCGCGACCAGCTGGACGCGGGACGCTTCCGACGTGATGGGCTCGTGCTTGAACTTCCGCGCCGTGCTATCCCGGGCCACGACGACCCAGAGTTCGTCCCCGAGTTTACGGGCTTCGGCGAGGAAGTAGATGTGACCGGGATGGAGGAGATCGAAGACCCCCGTTGCCATTACGCGGACCATGCGCGCCACGCTCGGACGACGTCCTGCCCTTCCAGGAAGACGAGATTGTGCTCTCGCCCATATGCCTTTGCATCTTCCTTGGAACGGGCGCGGCCGTCGTCCCCCATCATCTCACAGATGGTGGCGCTGGGCACGAGTCCCGCCATGATCGTCAGGGCCGTGGTGAGTTCCGTGTGACCCTTGCGCTCCGTGAGGAGCGGCTCCGCGGCGTTGAGCAGCGGCACGTGGCCGGGCGACCGGAACTCCTGGGCGAAGGTATGGGCCGCCCATCCGTTCTCCCGCTTGAGGGTTTCCCCCGCGAGGATCGCGAGGCGGGAGATCGTCATCGAGCGGTCCCGGTCCGTCACGCCGGTGTAGGTGTCCTTGTGGTTCACGGAGATGGAGAAAGCGCTGTGGCGGTCGTACTTCATGTCCTCGTTGGAGACCGCTTCGAGGATGGGATACGCGTGACCGGCCTGCTTGAGGACGTCGGCCATGAACGGCAGGCCAATCTTGTGCCGGACGTCCCCGGACAAGGTCATGCAGATGAGTCCGCCCGCCTCCTTGCGCAGGGTTGCGATCGCCGCGGGCGTGACGAACTCGCTCGCGATCGTCAGGTCTGTCTCCTCCTCCCGCCCGTCGCCGTCGTACACGAGGACGAAGCGTCCCTGCTTCAGGGCGTCCAGGGCCTGGAGGAGGTCGTCCACGAGTTCCGTCTACGGTCCTGGCGTATATCAATCTTGTTGTAAGAACCAATTTTGTAGTAGGGCACGCCTCGGGCGGAGGCCTTATTTCCGGGGGAACGATGCATGCCTCCGATGCTCGAGGCGGACGCGGTCGCGAAGGTGGACCGCGGCGGGATGCGGGACATCATCGGCTCGCTGCCCGAGCAGCTCGAGGCGGGGCTGCGCCGTGGGCTCGGGCACGGGACGGACCTCCGCGGCGCCCAGCGAGTCTTCATCCTGGGCATGGGCGGATCGGGCATCGTGGGGGAGATCTTCTCCGCGTGGGTCGCGGACCGCTCGAAGGTGCCGATCCAGGTGGCCCATGACTACCGCCTCCCCGCCTACGCAACGCCGGGAGACGTCCTCCTGGCCGTGTCCTATTCCGGAAACACGGAGGAGACCGTCGCGGCGGCCACGCAGGGGATCAAGCTGGGCTGCCGGCTCGTGGCCGTCACCTCGGGCGGGGTTCTCTCGACACTCGCCCGCGATGCGAACGCGACGGTCCTCGAGGTCCCTGCGGGCCTCCCGCCGCGCGGGGCCTTCGGACATCTTTTTGGCATCCTGGCCTCCTTGGGCGCGGACTGGGTCTATGGGGACCTGGGCGGGGAGCTCTCCCGAGCGATCGTCCACCTGCGAGACCTGAGGGACCACTTGAACCCCGAGGTCCCGCTCTCGAAAAACCGTGCGAAGCAGCTCGCCGTGCGCCTCCGAGGTCGCGTACCCGTCGTCTACGGAGCCGCGCCCTACGGGGCCGTGGCCAAGCGCTGGCAGACCCAGCTCAACGAGAACGCGAAGGTCCTCGCTTTCTCGTCCGCCTTCCCGGAGGCGGACCACAACGAGCTCGTCGGCTGGTGCCTGGACGACCGGGCGAGGCGGTTCGTGCTGTTGATGCTCCGGGATCCCGACGAGACGCCGGAGATGCACCGACGCCTGGACGCGACGGCGGCGATGATCGCGCGGAAGGCCAAGGTCGAACAGATCCGCGACGAGGATGACCAATTGCTCGGCCGGATGCTCGGCGCGCTCTACCTGGGCGACTACGTGAGCCTGTACCTGGCGGCCCTCCGGAAGGTGGACCCCATCCCGACTCCCCCCATCGCGGAGCTCAAGGAGCGACTGCGGAAATCCGCCGCGCGAAAAAGCTGAACGCCGCGGGGGAGATTTGAACTCCCGAGGCCTTGCGGCCACGGCGTGGCTGGCAGCGGGTTGCCGCCGACTCCAGCGCCGCGCCCTACCGAGCTAGGCGACCGCGGCATGTTTTGCTAGCATTCCGTTCTAAAGGACCATTGGGAAGGAGAGTTGGGTGGAATCTACCGGACTAGGCGACCTCGGCACTCAGCGCCCGCACGATTGGCTCCGTCGTAATAAAGGTTCTCAGCCCGCGGTTGGCGCGGACGACACAAAGGACCGCGCGAGCTCGACCCGCTCGCGTCCGGGCATATGGCTATAGAATAGCCATTTCTCCCAGGGCCGCGGATTCGCCACGCCCAGGTTGCGGTGCTGGAGCTTGACCATGGCGGCCGAGAACGCAGAGGGGTTCCGGGTGGTGTCCAGGGAGAACCGGTCCGCGCGGGCTTCCCGAAGGCGGGACCACGCAAGTTCGGCGGGACCAAGAGCCTCGGAGACGATCGCGCTGTACAGGACGAGGAGAGGCAGAGCCGCCATGTCGTGGAGCGAGGCGAAGCCCAAGGCCGAATACGTGGCCGCGTAGGCGAGGGCGGCAAGGGACAGCACGACGAGGGATACACCTGCGCCGACGACGAGCCCTTTCAGGGGATCGAGGAACTTCTGGTGGGCGAGCTCATGGGCGAGGACCGTCTCGATTTCCTCGGGAGAATAGTCCGCGAGCATCGTGTCCGTGATGACGACACGACGTGTCCTTCCGAACCCCATCACGGCGGCATTCGACCGGTGCGTCTTTGCGGAGGCCCCCATCTCATACACGCCGACGACGGGCACCTGCGCCCGGGCCGCGAGCTCTTGGAACCGCGTCCGCAAGGCGGCATCCTGGAGCGGCCGGAAGCGGAAGAACAGGGGCGCCAGGAGGACGGGCCCCACGATCCCGAGGGCGAGGGAGACCAGAACCCCGAGGGCCCAGGCCGCAATCCACCACCGGTCGGGCATGGCGGTCAGGAGCCAGAGAAGGACGTCCCCCGCGACGACGACCGCCGCGAGGCCGAGGGCAAATCCCTTCGCGCGATCTGCGGCCCACGAGCGCAGGTCCTGGTTCGATAGGCCGAATTCCCGCTCCCATCGATAACCGCTCACGTAGGTGAAGGGGAGGCCCAGGAGGGCCCCGATCGCATACAGGACCGCGAAGAAGAGGGATTCCGAGAGCCACAGAGGAAGAGGCAAGGAGAGAGCCCAAGAGCGCATGACGATCGAACCGCCCGCGAGGAGGACGACCAGGAAGACCAGGGTGACACCGAGCCGCACCAGGGAGAGCCGGCGCCTCCGCCGCTGGAGGGCCCGTGCGAGCCGCTGCCGGTCTTCGTCGAAGCCCCAGGCGTCGACGCCCATCGGAGTCACTTCCAGAGCTTCGGATAGGTCCTTCGCTCCATGAGCACACGGACCGTGTCCGCAGCCACGCCGGACTTCGCGACCACGATTTCATCCGTGGTCATGAGGGCCTTGGACACGGCGACCGCCTCGTCCTTTCCCGTGAAAATCGCGACGAGCTCCCCGCGTCGGATGTGCGGCGAGAGTTTCGCGACGCCGGGCACGGCCAGGTTGGCGCCGTGGCAGAGGGCGTCCACAGCGGTGTCCTTGACGACAATCTTCGGGAGGTGGGACAGGAGGCGTTCCATGGGCTGGAGGAGGGCCTTCAGCGGCGCTTCGTCCTTCTCCTCCTTCCAGTAGATGAGCGCGTCCCGGAACGCGTTGAGCGGATGGGCTTCCGCCTCCGACATCGTGGCCGTGCGGGTGCGGCGCAAGTCGACCATGTTCGCGCCGACGCCGAGTGCGTCTCCGATGTCCACGCATAGCGTGCGCACGTAGGTCCCGGATTCACAGCGAACCCGGAAGAGGACGTTGCGGCCGGAGGTCTCCAGGACCTCGAGCTCAGACACGTGGCGGGTCCTTTGCTCCCGTTTCACGGCGGACCGGACGGGCGGGAGCTGATAGATATCGCCCACGAAGCGGCCGAACATCGAGCGCACGCGGCCCTCGTCCAGGTCCTGATGGAGCTGCATCACCCCGACGTACTCCTTGTCCCCCTCGAGCACGGCCTCCAGGGCGCGGGTGGCGCCCGCGAGGGCCACGGGCAGCACACCGGTGACGCGCGGGTCCAAGGTGCCGGAATGGCCGGCCTTGGCCACGCCGAACATGTCCCGCACCCAGGCGCTCACCTGATGGGACGTCGGCCCCTGGGGCTTGTCCACGACGGCCACTCCGAGGCGGATGCGCTCCTCGAGGGTGCGCTCCTCGGGCCGCTTCCCGTGCTTCGATTCCGGCGTATCATGCAGCACGAGGAGGTCGCTCATCCCTCCACCCGCGACCAGACGAGGGCCACGATCTCGTCCGGCGTCTTGTCCGACGAGTCGATGACCAGGTCGTAGAGGCTCGTGTCGTCCAGGTCGATCCCGTAGATCGACTTGTAACGGGACCGCTCGGACGTCTCCCGCGCGGAGATCTCCTGCTTGGCGGCCTCCACGGACTTCTGCTCCCGGCCAGCGACGCGCTGGGCCCGGACCTCCAGGGGTGCGCCGATGAGCACCTTGAGGCACGGCACGTGCCGGAGCACGAGGAGGTGGGCCTGGATGCGGCCGTCCACAATCACGTCCCGCCCGGTCGAGTCGTTCCAGAGGATCTCCTCGCGGATGGCGTGATCGAGGGCGCGGTCGATCTCCGGGTCCTTTTCCGCCTTCCGCCCGAAGGCCTCCAGGTCCACGCCGGCCTCCTGGGCCATCTTGCGGAACCGCATGCCGGCCGACACCAGCGTGTACGCGTGGGCCTGCGCGAACCGCTCCGCGACCGTCGTCTTGCCGCTACCCGGCGGACCGCCGACCGCGACGATCATCCCCGCGACCTCAGGCCGTTTCCTCCGGCTCGGCCCTCAGGGGGAGACCCATCGCCTCGAGCTTCCGCCGGAAGGAGATGTACTTCAGCACGCGGGTGATGACCTGGCCGATGGGGATCGCGAGCAGGGAGTAGAGGAGGATCCAGGAGGGCAGCCACAAAGGCGCGTACTCCAGGTAGACCTGGGGGGCCCAGGGCACCGCGATGTACATGTTCCCCAGGCTGTTCAGGTTCTGGTCCACGAAGACCCGCAACCAGACGAAGATGACGATGAACAGGAAGAAGGTGTACACGACCGGCTTCATGGAGTTCAGGGAGACCTCGCTGTTCTCCTTCATGAGGTCCTGCTGGACCTTCTTCATCTTCGCGATCTTGGATTGGTTCCCCTTGCGGGACGCTTCCATGTTCTCCCTGCGGAAGGCGGCCATGACCTTCTGGTTCCGCGCCATCTTGACCCAGTCCATGTGGTAGTGTCGCAGGATGGAGGAGATGCTCGTCGTCAGCATGCCGGCGAGGAGGATCGTGATCGCGGGGTAGTGTCCGCCGAAGCCGATGATCGGATACAGGATGAGGCCCGCGGCGACCGCGAAGCCCTGGCTCAGCGAGGAATCGACTAGGGAGAACACCGCAAGCATGCCGAAGAAGATGAGGATGAAGCGCTGCAGGCTGCCCTTGGCCATCGCGGGGCGACGGGCGGTCTTGGGGGCGGTCTCGGCGGCGTCCTCGGCATCCCCGACCGGTGCCGCGGCCTCCGTTTCGTCCGCCACGAACGTGCCAAGGGACGTGCGGATATAAGGGTTTGCGCGGGTGAGCGGCTCAGCTGCTATCCGGTTCGGAGGGCGCGCCGCCGAGGGCCGTGCGGATCTTCTCGCCCAGGCCTTGGTACCGCTCGGAGAGGGACTTCTCCTGCTTCTGGAGGGACTTCACGCGGACCGTGAGGGTCTCTTTGTGCTCCTCGAGCTCCTTCTTCAGGGATTCCC
>JBBSVS010000301.1:0-4140 GCA_038046665.1 Thermoplasmatota archaeon | reverse complement strand
GTTGGCGTGGGCCAGAGCATGTACCAGGTCACCCGCTACGTCGTGGCCAACGTCATGGGGACCGCGAAGCTCCTCCAGGCCCTCGTCCACGATCGTCATGATGTCAAGAAGCTCCTCGTCGCCTCGTCCATGAGCATCTACGGCGAGGGGGCGTACGCCTGCCCGTACCGGCGCTTCACGAGCTCGCTCGCCTGGTCCCGGTCGTACGTCGCCAGGCGGAAGGCGAGGAGGGCGCCGTCCATACCCGCACCGTCTCCGGCCCTGGCCGGGCGGGACGCGTGGAGTGGAGCGCACCCGGAAGGATTATATGTTCAGGAATCCGTACATATGTTCGGCAAATTGGACATATGACCGATTCATCGAACACCCCCTTCACCGCGCTGCTCGCGGACATCCTGGGCAGCCCAGCGAGGCTCCGGGTCGCCCGGCTCCTCGTGCGCCTGCCCGAGAAGGAGTTCACGGGGAGGGAGACCGCGAGGCTCCTCGGGCTGAGCCCCTCCACGGCCCTCGGGGCGCTGAGGGTCCTCGTCTCCAGCGGACTCGCCCGCCAGCGGGCGATCGGACGCGCCTACGTCTTCCAGGCGAACCGCGACTCCTACCTGTTCGCGATCCTGGGCAACCTCCTCCGGTCGGAGGACCGCATCCGCGAGGATATCCTCGAGAAGGCTCGCTCCACGCTGGGAGAAGGAGCCGTCTCCATCGTCCTCTTCGGGAGCTACGCCCAGGGGACGCCAGGCCCCTCCAGCGACCTGGACCTCCTGGTCGTCACGGAGGACCCGGAGAAGATGGGGGAGCGATTGGACAAGCTGGAGGCCTTCTTCCTTCGGCGGTACGGGCTGCACGTGGACGCCAAGGTCCTCACGCCCCGGGAACTGAGGGCGCGGGTGTCTCTTCCGTACATCCGGGCGGCGCGCTCGGAAGGCATCGTGGTGGGCGGCAAACCCCTGGAACAGGTGATCGGCCATGGCCCCTAAGACCCGTTCTGTCTCGAAGGCGAAGTACCGCAACTACCTCCGGAAGTCGGACGAGTTCTACCGATCGGCGAGGCAGGCCTTGGACCGAGGGGACTGGAACGCCGCCGTGTCCCATGCCATCCACTCGGCCCTCTGCGCGTCCGACGCCGTCACCGTCTTCTATTCGGGGACTCGATCGGCCGCGGAGGGCCACGCCGAGATGCTCCGGCTGCTCGCAGGGCTCAAGGTCGACCGGAAGGAGGTCGACCGGAACCTCGCACACCTGCGGGCGCTCCTCCAGTTGAAGACCACATCGGAATACGAGGACCGCCTACTCGGGGAGCGGGATGCGACCATGAGCCTGCAGCATGCGGACCGCTTTCGCGAGTGGGCGCCGGCGAAGCTCGCGGCGAGCGGCTAGGGGACAGGCTAGCCGCGGATGCTCCACGCCCCGAGCGCCTTTTGATCCCTCCTCGTCGGCGTGATCCTCCTCGCGTGCACCTCCGCCCCCAGCTCCTCCAGGTGCGCGCTTCCCGCCGGCCGTTCGGGCGGACGCGGCGATGGGAATGTTCATGGTGGATGTAACATATGCTTGACGCAGAATCGATTACAGGTCAAGTACACATGACGCAGATTGGTGACGCCTTGGTCGACTTCAACCCCTGGTGGAAGGGGGAATTCCGCCTCGAGTACCGGGATCGGGACGTCTACCAGGACATCCGGAAGGTCCTCGCCCACCGCGTGATCCTTCGCCAGACCTTGGAGCAGAAAGTGGAGCCGGACGTCTTCCTCGAGGAGGTCTTGGGCGCGAATGCCGGCATGGGCCCCCAGCATGGGCACGAAAACCTTCACAGGATCCCCTCCACGGCCCGCGCCACGTCCCCGGGGTAGTGCCGCAGGTACTTCCGGAGCTTGTCGGAGCGCACGTTGACCACATGGTCCATCCAGGTGCGGGTTTCGGCCTTGCCCTTGGCGGCGCGCCAGTGGTCCCAGTAGGCGAGGTCGAGCACGGTCTTCTCCGGGTCGCTGTAGCGGTATGTGCCCTTGTCGAGGAGGCCGAAGGCGACGAGTTCGGGTCGCCACTTGTGGATGACGAACCGCCGCGTCGCGATGGGCACGCCTTTGATGCGGTAGAACGAATCGCTGATGACGGCCTCGTCGCGTCGGTCCTCGTGCGTCATGCCGTTGAGGCGCAGCGCCGTGTGGAGCCCGAAGTACCAGGTCCCGATGCCTTTCCGGTTGGCTGCGAGAGCGAAAAGTTCAAGGGGATTGTAGCGAGGGTCGCCCAGGCGCAGCTCCTCGGGGGTCCGGACGTAGTAGTAGCCCTTGAAAAGGGGGGCGAGGTAGCCGCCTCGGCGCAGGTGCCGGATGGCGTGCTCGGGGCGGCGCCCGAGGCGGGAAGCGATCGTGGCCACTTCCGCCGTGGTCACGATCTCGCGCTTCGTGCGGACGAGGGATTCCCAGATAGACGCGGTCGATTCCATATCACTGGAGGACGTAATGCGTCTTCCTGTGATATAACTATTGGCCCTCGGGCGGGTTTGTGGACCGCAATGCCTCGAAAGGCTTGGCGGCAGGACGGGACCAACACAGATGAAACACCTCGACATGAGGAGCCTCACCGACCCTCGATGCAACAGTACCCGCGCGGATGCATGGTTACGCCGGGCAAATCCAGCACAGCGTTCGCGACAGCTTCGCCTCAACCGCCAAGTACGAACAACTCGACGCCCACAATGGCCTCGCGTTTCAGAATCCTACGGCCGTCGACAACGACTTTTCGGCGCGTCCCGGCGAGGTCCGCGGCGGTGAGGTCGCACCACCGGGGCCAGTCGTTGTGCACGAACCACACGTCGGCGTGATGTGGGATGCCTCCGGCACGATCCGCCTCGTCCGGTGCGACCGCCGCGGCTCCGTCCGGATCGACGCCACGGACGGATCGTCGGGAGGCCTGGAGCATCCCGTACGTGAACGATGGTCGATCCTTCCGCTCCGTGCCTTCCGCAGGTTCGGGAGAGACGGCCCCCTCGGTGACGGGCCCCGTCCGGAGGCGGCTCCTCGCGCTTCGAGGCGTTGGCGGGGATCCTCGGGGGTTCGTCCCTCCCCGCGCAAGGGTTAAGTAGCCCGTTTACATTTAAACATACATGGGCGTGAAGACGATCACGATCACGGAGGAAGCCTATCGGCGCCTCAAGTCCCGCAAGGCGGGCGAGGAGAGCTTCTCCGAAGTCGTCCTAAGGCTCACGAAGCGCCGACCCTTGAGCGACTTCGTCGGGATCCTGCGCCCCGAGTCGGCCGACGCG
Organism: Thermoplasmatota archaeon; assembly: GCA_038046665.1. Taxonomy (GTDB): domain Archaea; phylum Thermoplasmatota; class Thermoplasmata; order RBG-16-68-12; family RBG-16-68-12; genus RBG-16-68-12. The sequence continues at coordinate 884 of JBBSVS010000301.1, read as the reverse complement.
GTTCGCAAGGCGATTGACGAGGACCGCGAGCTGCGGCGGACGGTGGACGAGGCCCGATGATCCTCGAGACCAGTTTCCTGATCGACATGATGCGGGGGCGCCCGGAGGCCGTCGCTCTGGTCCAGGAGATCGACCGGTCCGGGGAGAACGTGGTCCTCCCGTCCCCGGGCCTTTTCGAGCTGTGGGTCGACGTGGGGCGGTCCCGCCGGACCCGCGAGGAGATGGAGAAAATCGAGTCCCTCGTCGAGAGCTTCGACGTCCTCGTCCTGACGGATGCGGATGCGAAGGAGGCGGGGCTCCTCCAGGCGCGTCTATCCCTGGCTGGGAAGAAGATGGGAACCGTGGACGTCCTGATTGCCGGGATGGCGCGGGCCCGGGGGGAAACCCTCGTGACGGGAGACCGGGATTTCTCTTCCGTCGAACAGGACGTCCGGATCCGATCGTATGGGCGTCGGGGGCGCTGACCGTCGTCCCGTGGCGTTCGAGCCTCGGACGCGGTCTCGCCCCGCAATCGACCTCCTCCGTCGGCTCCTGCGGAGCGAGTTCCGCCTCTCGACAGACCGCTACGATGAGAGGCCACTCGAGCTCGATCCCAGGGATGGACGCGCGGGATGGATCACCTAACCCACGGTCCGCTTCGTCCAGTGCGACCTCGGCCGCTCCGTCCGCATCGACGGCACGGACCTCCGGCGGAAGGCGTGGAGCGTCACGTACACGACCGTCCCCGCGGGATGGCCTCCCGACTGGCCCTGAGAATCCCGACCCGGCTAGGCCCCGGCGCCGACATCCGAGCCTCCGGGTCCACGACGAACCGAGGGCTCTTCCCCGTGCCCGCCATTCTGGCGGCGCGGCTGCCGTCACTCGGTCATGCCGCGGTACACGGT
>JBBSVS010000300.1:1825-8929 GCA_038046665.1 Thermoplasmatota archaeon | reverse complement strand
ACGGGTACCGTATAGTACCGCGGCCGGGATGCCCTCCGCGGCCGACGAGTCGTGGGCACCCGCGTCGTCGGAGGCCAGTGACATGTCCGCGCCGTCCAAGACGGAGCAGCGCAAGGCCGAGCACGTGAACATCATCCTCCAAGAGAACGTCTCGGCGGAGTACAACTACTGGAACGACGTGCGGCTCGTGCACCACGCGCTCCCGGAGATCGACTTGGACGACATCGACATCACCGTCAAGCTCTTCGGCAAGACGCTCCAAGCGCCGCTGATCATCTCCTCCATGACCGGCGGGTTCTCCATGGGCAAGGAGATCAACGAGAACCTCGCCCAAGGGGCCGCCGAGGTCGGCGTGGCCATGGGCGTGGGCTCCCAGCGCGCGGCGATCGAGAAGCCGGAGCTCGAGCCCACCTACGCGGTCGTGAAGGACCACGACGTCCCGCTGGTCTTCGCGAACCTGGGCGTCCCCCAGCTCGTGCCGCAAGGAGAGAAGCGCGCCTACGGCGTGGCCGAGGCGAAGAAGGCCATGGAGATGATCGGCGCGGACGCCCTCATCGTCCACCTCAATTTCCTCCAGGAAGTCGTCCAGCCCGAGGGCGATCGTCGGGCGAAGGGCTGCCTCGCGGCGATCCGCGCGATCGCGGGCCGCTTCCCCGTGATGGCGAAGGAGACCGGAGCGGGGATCTCCCGGGACGCGGCCCTTGCCCTGAAGAAGGCGGGCGTGAAGGCGATCGACGTGGGCGGCCTCGGAGGCACGTCCTTCTCCGCGGTCGAGCATTACCGCGCGCGCAAGGAGGCCTCGGGCCTCAAGGAGCGCCTCGGAGCCACCTTCTGGAACTGGGGCATCCCGACGCCCGCGAGCATCGTCCTCGCGAATGTGGGTCTGCCCACCGTGGCCACGGGTGGCGTGCGCTCCGGCCTCGATGCGGCGAAGGGGATTGCCCTCGGCGCCACCGCAGCGGGCATGGCGAAGCCCATGCTCGAGGCCGCGAAGGTCTCCGCCGAAGCCGTCGTGGAGGAGCTCCATGCGGTCATCGAGGAGCTCAAGGCAGCCATGTTCCTCACGGGTTCCTCGTCCCTCGCCGAGCTCCAGGAGCAGCACGTGATCGTCGGCCCGCCGACCGCGAACTGGCTCGAGCTCGAGGAAGAGGAATGATCCCGTGTCCGAGGGCGCGCCTTCCGAGATCGAGCTGCTCGAGACTCTCCTGAAGCCCTACCGCGAGACGTCCAACGCGAATCTCCAGACGATGTGGGAGGAGTACCTCGCCGCCCATCCCGTGGGCAAGTACCCGTCCACGCGGACGATGCCCTCGAACGCAAAGCTCTTCCTCGCGGGCAAGCGCTACCGCTACGCCCTCGCCCTCGCAGGCTATCGCCTGCTCACGGGCCACCCGCCCTCCCTCGGCCTCGAACGGGCCGCGTGCTGGCTCGAGTGGTATCACCTCTACACGCTCTTCCTCGACGACATCATGGATGAGGACGAGCGGCGCCGCACTCTCGCGAGCGCGTGGTCCTCGAACTCCCGACTGTACCGCCGTCCCGATGCGTCGCGACCCGCGGTCGTCTTCCGCACGCGGCGCCATCGGTACGGGGCTTCCCAGGCGATCCTGGACGCCTTGCGCATCCGGTCCCTCGCGGAGCGGGCGATCGAAACGGCGGTGGACATCGAGCCGGCCACGCGCGTGTCCCTCCTCGCCGAGCTCACGGAAGTGGACTTCCTCATGAGCGACGGGCAGGCCCTCGACATCGACTTCGAGGGCCTCAAGGCCATCCCCGAGGAGGACTACGTTCGCATGAGCGAGGCGAAGACCGCACGTCTCTACATGGGCGCCGCGGCCACGGCTGCGATCGCGGCCCGCGCCCCTCCCGAGGAGCGGGAAGCTCTGCAGGAGTATGCGCTCCTCTTCGCGGTCGCCTTCCAGGATCGGGATGACGTCCTCGGCGCGGGCGTCGTGCGCTCGGAAATCGGGGGGTCCTCGGAGGGGGACATCCGACAGGGGAAAAGGACCCGCCTCTACGTGCTGGCCACGCAGATGCTGAAGGGAAAAGATTGCGAGGACTTCCTCCGGGCCTATGGCCGCGGACCCCGGACCACCCGGAAGGACGTGGCCACTGTGCGGGGGCTTCTCCGGCGCGACGTCCTCCCGGTCATGGAGGCCCGGATCCAGAAGAACCTGCAGTTGGCGCGCGAGGCCCTGTACCGCATCCCGTCCAAGGATTCCCAGGCGCGTGCGCTCCTCGAAGTCCTCTTGGACGCCCAGAAGTCGCGCGTGCGCTAGTCCACGAGCCCTTCCTGCGTGATGCGGAACGCGGCCCTCGAGCCCTCCTCGCGGTGGCGGTGCTTCTCCAGCACGGCCACGCGCTTGCTCGGGCCCGCCTTCTCGAAGCGGACGATCGTCTTCGCGTTGTGGATCAGCATGTGCCCGCCGAGGGGCATGAACCTCCCCGTGTCGATATCCGTGTACACCTGGGAGGTGACCACGACGGGGATGCCGCGCGTGCGGGACACCCGGAGGAGCTTCGCGATCTGCCGCGTCAGGGAATACCGCTCGTCCCGCCGCGTCTCGTCCCGCATCGTGAGCCGGTAGTGCATCGTGATGCTGTCGATCACGATGATCCCGACGTCCGGGTTGTTCTCCGCGAGCTTGCTGGCCTTCTCGATCAGGTTCTCCTGCTCCTCGAAGCTGTAGGGCTCGGAGAAGAGGATGTTCCTCGCCACGAGGTCGAAGTCGTCTCCACAGATCTGACGAAGACGTTCCATCGACACGCCTTCCGTGTCGATGTAGATGACCTTCTTCCCCGCACGGACGACGTTGCGCGCGAGCTGCAGGCAGACGTTCGTCTTCCCGCTGCCCGCCTCGCCGTGGAGGAGGGTGATGCACCCTTCCTCGACTCCCCCGCCCAGGAGGTCGTCCAGGGCCCGGCAGCCCAGGGCCACCTTCATCGCTCGGACAAGGGAGCGGCCGCCTTTAACCCTTCGAGGCGTCTGCGGGAAGGCCCGAGAGGTACGCGCCGTCTTGGGTCCAAACGATCACCGCGCGCGGCGACGCGTTCCTCCCGTGAAGATCGACGGGCCGCTCCGATCCCGACTCGGGGTGGACGGCCAGGGCGTGACCCTCCTCGTCCGCGCGGACGTCCGCTTCGAACCGCTCCGCGTCGACGCGCCTCAGGCCGCGGAGGTCCTTCGCCTTGTACCGCCGCGTCTCGCCCGAGGCCAGGTCGCGCAACGAGACGAAGGTCTTCCAATCGAGCACTTCAGCGAGGGCACCCTTGTGCCGCACCACGTCGCCCACCTGGAAGGCGGGCAGGCGCACGAGGGAGGTCACGCGGTACACCTCCTTCCCGTCCCGCTGTCCGTACAGCTTCGGCGATGAGGCGACCGTGCCGCCCATGGCCTCGGCGATCTGCTTCGCGAGGCGTGTGCCGAGGGCGTTCTTGCTCACGTAGAAATCGAGGCCACCATGGACCTCCTCGATCCGGGAGAGGAAGTCTCCGCCTTCCTCCCGGCCTCGTTCCACGCGCGCCAGGACGAGGGTGCGCACCGTGCGCAGTTCCTTCGGCGTGAGGTCCCGCCCGTCGCCGCGGACCTGCAGGATGCCCTCATAGTACCGTCCCGCCTGTTTCTGGCACAGGTCGCAGACGGAGGGCTTGATCCTCAGTCGGACGTGGAAATCCTGGACCTGCTCGAGGCCCTCATGGCGGCCCGTGGCCTTGACCGTGAGGAAGTAGTTGTTCTCGTCTTCCTTCCGTGCGACGTGCGTGAACCGCACCTTCGGGAACGGCGGGAGCGGCTTCACGTGCTCCGCGAGGACCTGGGGGACCGCCAGATCCAGCTCCGTCCGTGACCAGCCCGATCGGAAATGGAAGGCGCCGCACTCCTTGCAGCGCGGCAGGTCCAGGTTCGCCGGCGGCTCGACGAGGGCGTGCTTCTTCGCGAAGCACTTCGCGCACACCCCTCCGTAGGTCGGGCCCTCGGCCCCGCACTCGACGCAGAACATGTCTCCATGCTTTCGAAGCGCGCCGCTCTACTTAAGTCCGCGGTCGTCCCGCGTCGGCGCGCGATAGCGGGGCAGAAGGCCATAAGTATCCGACGGGGCGTCGGGCGCCGTTCATGGCCAAGGCTCGCTCCTGGTGGAAGATGAAGCAGGTGAGCCACCGGGACGCCGTGATTCTCTCGGTCCTGTCCTCTTCCTGCCTCCTCGCCGGAGAGGTGGCGGACCAGCACATCCTCCAGCTCTACCAGGAATACCTCGTGGGCGTGTCCGACAATCCGGCCCTCTTCCTCTGGAACCTCGCGCTCGTCCTCCTCGCCTACACGACCTACTTCGGCGGCATCATGGTCCTCCTCGGTGGCATCCACTTCTCCTGGGGCCGCGTGGACCGCGGGCGGTTCCTCGTCTCCTTCGGGATCGGGATCAGCTTCCTCGGGCTCCTGAAGCAGCTGGCGTCTTCGATCCTCGTCCAGGGCACTCCCATGAGCGTCATCCTGTCCCTGACCGCGAGCCTGACCGGGCTCGGCATCCTCCTGGGGTTCTTCAGCCATCTCCTCATGGGCGGGTACGCCCTGATGCTGAAGAAGCACGCAAGGAGCATGTGGCGGCGGTGGCGCCGCTCCCGCCGACCCTCGCGACGCGGGACGCGGTCCTGAATCACATCATCACGAACTGCGCGTGGGGCACCCCGTCGATCCACAGGATGCCGCCGTCGGCCACGAAGCCCGCCGCCTTGGCCGCCTCGATCGTCTCCCTCCCGACGAAGTTTCCGATCGTCGCGAGCTTCAGGTGGGCGGCGAGCATCTCCGGGGTGACGACGTCGCCGTCGTAGAAGGCGCCCACCTCGATCTTGAACTTGCCCTCGCGGAAGGTCTTCCCCAGGAGGTCCTCGTCCGCCGCGGCGACGAGGGTCTCCTTGCCCTGGCGGTACACCTTCATGCGGATGGGCATCGGCGGGGCCGCGCTACAATCGCTCGACGAGCTTATACTTGTTCTTGGCGGGGCTGTAGATCTCGCCTTCCTGGGACCACCGCTTCAGCCACGAGTCCACCTTCGCGGGCGGGATGCCGCGGTCCTGGGCCACGCGGACGATGTCCTCGTAGTCCGCCACGCCCTCGGGACCGGCGAGCTCGTTGATGATGTCTCGGAGGGAGATGATCTGCTCGCGCTGGGACTGGCTGATGCCCGTCTGGATGATGTCGATGTCGAACTTGCCTTCCTCGCCGGCGACCTTGCCCATCCAGTACTCGACGATGCGCACCGCATGCTCGGCGTCGTCCGCCTCCACGGTCTCGCTGAGGCGCAGGCGGGCGCCTGCCTCGGAGAGGCGGATGATGGCCTCGAGCTGCCGCGGCGTGATGGGAACGCTGGATCCGATCCCTTCTCCGGTTTTCCGGATGTCGAGGTACTTCTTCTTAATAATCTGCATGGTCTCGTCGGTCATCACGGGATAGATTCGTTTCGCATAGGCCACATATTTTCGAAGGAAATCCGGATTGAAGTGAGGCGTGTAGGGCTCCTCAAGTCCCTGGGTCTCCGCAGTCGTGAGGCCGGATTCCCGGCGCCTCATCATCTCGCCGACCTGGTGTCCTTTGAGGATATGCTCCGCCAACTCTCGATCTCGGTCCGCTTGAGGGCGATCGATCATGGAGAAGATGATGTCGAACCGGCTAAGGAGCGCGGGAGACAAGTCGATCTGCTCTGAAATGTACTTGTGTTCATCGAAGCGTCCGAACTTGGGGTTTGCCGCCGCAAGGACTGCACACCTCGACTGGAGGACTGCGGTAATTCCCGCCTTGGCAACGCTGATTCGCTGTTGCTCCATGGCTTCGTGGATCGCGGAGCGGTCTTGCGGGTTCATCTTCTCGATTTCATCGATGCACGCAAGTCCAAGATCCGCCAGAACGAGTGCACCGGCTTCGAGAGTCCACCTTCCTTCACCGAACTCATCGCGGACGGCTGCAGCGGTTAATCCTGCCGCAGTCGCAGCCTTCCCGGTTGCGTAGATGCCGCGCGGAGAGAGCCTGCTCATGTACGAGAGGAGCTCGGATTTTCCTACGCCGGGATCGCCAACCATCAGCACATGGATGTCTCCGCGGATACGCCGTCCATCAGGCAGCACCTTCGGAACACCACTGAACAGTTGCAGAGCGAGAGCTTCTTTTTCCACGTGCATTCCATAAAGAGAAGGCGCGATTGATGATGTAATCATTCGGCCTATGTCCGGACTCGATCCGGTTTCCCGAATGAGGCGCGCGTCCTCCTCCGTGACCTCGATTTCCTCGAACTCGACTTGTTCTTTCTCGATTGAGTTGACATCGATGTAGATGTCGAACAAGGTTGACTTGGCCCCGGGGCGTCCTTTCTGGACACTGCGTAGAACGCCGTTCATCACCAGCCGCTCTCCGGGAGTGATGAGTCCTGTCAAATCGTCTTCAACGTAGGTTGTGAGCCGTTGTGGCTCCTCACCGCCACGCAGTCCCTCGGGCGACTCCTGGATCTCGAGTTTCTGCGTGTCCAGATACAGAGAGGTCTCCGTGAGCAGCTTGAACTTCGTCGCGCTCGCGGACCGCTTGCAGCCGCCCTGCTCCTCGTAGCACTCCAGGGGCTCGCGGAAGTTCTGCCCGTCCTGCTCCTCCTTGAAGATCGTCCCGCAGCGCAGGCACTGGAAGAGCGCACCGACCACCCGCGGCCGGACCTCCGTCGACTTCCTCACGAGCCCCTCCACGGAGATGTACTGCCCGAGGTGCTTCGCCCGCAGGTCCCGGATCTGGATGCGGCGGTCCCTCGGCAGGCCCTTGACCCGCAGGTGGATCTGGGCGAGCTCCTCGCCGGGCGGCACGAGGCGACGCATCGCCTCCTCGCCCGCGGTGAGCACGTTCAGGGGGTGGCGCATCAGGTAGATGGCCATGTCCGTGTCGAAGCGGTTCAGCTCGGTGAAGGCGACTTCGAGGCTCCGCTCCTCCGGATAGCGGTCGGCCACCGCGATGATCCTCGAGAGGTAGCCCATCTCATCGTAGAACTCCTCCCACTTTGCGATGAGCTCCTCCTGCGGAAACTCGACGAGCAAACGCTCCTCCCCTCGGACCGGCCTCGCCTCCACGTCCGCGGG